>NZ_JBDJPF010000010.1:0-132137 GCF_054957865.1 Streptomyces xingningensis | reverse complement strand
CGCAGTGACCAGGTGTGGGTCCAAGACTCACTCCTGCTCACTGAATAGGAACGGTGAATTCCGGTGTGTGGAAGAGATCGCGATAGGTCCGCATGGCGAAAGTCTCAGGGCATCGCATGGGCGATGGCACACCGGGCCGCTGCCGAGGCAGCGGCCCGCCCGGGAGCCCTGGTCAGCCCCTTGTCGCTCGCAGGGTGAGGATCTCGAACGGCCGCAGGGCGAGCGGTACTTCACCGCGCTCGAGGCCCGCCGGGCCCAACGGCCGTTCCAGCAGGTCGCATCGGCTCACCGAGGCCGCGGGGAAGCCGAAGGCCAGGGTGGCCCGGGCCCGTCCGCCCAGTGACTCATAGAGGCGGACGATCACATCGCCGCTGCCGTCGTCCGCGAGCTTGACGGCCGAGATGACGATCGCGTCGTTGTCCAGCCGCGCCAGGGGAGCGACCTCGGTGTCGCCCGATACCCGGCGCTCGGGCAGGTTGATGCGATAGCCCTCGCACACCGCGTCGCCGAGCGAGACGCCGGGCACCAGCGCATACCGGAAGCGGTGCAGGCCCTGGTCGGTGCGCGGGTCGGGGAAGCGGGGGGCGCGCAGCAGGGACAGCCGGACGGTGGTGGTCGTACCCGGTTCCCGGGTCGCCCGGGTCACGTCGTAACCGTAGGTGGAGTCATTGACCAGGGCCACGCCCCAGCCCGGCTCCGCCAGATGGACGAAGCGATGCGCGCAGGCCTCGAACTTGGCGGCGTCCCAGCTGGTGTTGGTGTGCGTCGGACGGTACAGATGCCCGAACTGGGTCTCGGCGGCGATGCGTTCAGCATGAATGTCGAGCGGGAAGGCGGCCTTGAGGAACTTCTCCGTCTCGTGCCAGTCGACCTCGGTCTCGATGTCCAGCCGTCGGGACCCGGCCGACAGCCCGATCCGCTGCTCGACGCGGGAGCGGCCGACGGTGCGGACCACCCGCACGGCCGGACTGTCCGCCACCGGTTCCAGCAGTTCGACGTCGGTGAGGTCGGTGACGGTGTTGCGGTAGAAGTGGTCGACGTCCCAGGCGTCCCACCTGGCGGGGAAGTCCTGGTGGAGCTGGAGCAGATTCGCCGCCATGCCCGGGGCCACCGCCTCGCGCTGGGTCTCCTTGTCGCGGACGGAGACGATCAGGCCGCGCTCGTCGATCTCGGCCCGCAGCAGGCCGTTCTCGAGGAGGTAGCCGCCGCCCTCGCGCGGCCGTGCCGTGGCGGGCGCGGGGTTGCAGCGCCCGGCGGGCGCCGCGCCGAGCGCCGGTGTGCCGCCGCGGCGGTGTGGTGCCGCGTTGAAGACCAGCTCCCCCGTGGCGGCCGGCCCGTCCCCGGCGAGGGCCGTCAGCGCGGCCGCGATGAGGGACTCGAGTTCGGCCGCCACCGCCGCATAGGTCCGCGCGGCCTCCCGGTGCACCCAGGCGATCGAGGTGCCCGGGAGGATGTCATGGAACTGGTGCAGCAGGACCGTCTTCCACAGCCGGTCCAGCTGCTCGTAGGGGTAGGGGTGGGCACACCGTACGGCGGCCGTCGCCGACCACAACTCGGCCTCATGCAAGAGCTGTTCGGACCGCCGGTTGCCCTGCTTGGTGCGCGCCTGGCTGGTCAGTGTCGCCCGGTGCAGCTCCAGATACAGCTCACCCACCCACACCGGCGCCTGCGGGTATTCCGCGTGTGCCTTCTCGAAGAACGCCGAGGGCCTTTCGAAGACGACCCTCGCCGAGCCCTCCAGATCCGACAGCCGCTTCGCCCTCGCCAGCATCTCGCGCGTCGTACCGCCACCGCCGTCACCCCAGCCGGTCGGGGCGAGCGAGCGCGTGGCGCCGCCCTTCTCCTGGAAGTTGCGGACCGCATGCGCGACCTCCTGGCCCGACAGCCGGGCGTTATAGGTGTCGATGGGCGGGAAGTGGGTGAAGACCCGGGTGCCGTCCAGGCCCTCCCACCAGAAGGTGTGGTGCGGGAACTTATTGGTCCGGCTCCAGGAGATCTTCTGGGTCAGGAACCACTTCGCGCCCGCCTGCCTCACCAGCTGCGGCAGTGCGGCGGAGTAGCCGAAGGTGTCGGGCAGCCACACCTCCTCCGTCTCGATCCCGAACTCCTCCAGGAAGAACCGCTTCCCGTGCACAAACTGCCGGGCCAGCGCCTCCGATCCGGGCATATTGGTGTCCGACTCCACCCACATGCCGCCCACCGGGACAAAGCGGCCCTCGGCAACCGCCTTCTTCACCCGTGCGTACACCTCCGGCCGGTGCTCCTTGAGCCACGCGAACTGCTGCGCCTGGGACATGGCGTAGACGAAGTCCGGCTCGTCCTCCAACAGCGCGGTCATGTTCGCGGTGGTACGGGCGACCTTGCGCACCGTCTCCCGCAGTGGCCACAGCCATGCCGAGTCGATGTGTGCATGCCCGACCGCGCTGATCCGGTGGGCCGAGGCATGGGCCGGGGCGGACAGCACCCCGGTCAGCCGCTCGCGGGCGAGGGCCGCCGTGCCGCCCACGTCCTGGAGGTCCAGGGCGTCCAGCGCCCGCTCCACGGCCGCCAGGATCTCCCAGCGGCGCGGCACCTCGGGCGACAGCTCGGCCATCAGCTCGCCGAGCACCTCCAGGTCCTGGACCAGCTCCCACACCGTCCGGTCGAAGACGGCCAGATCCATGCGCGCCAGCCGGTAGCGCGGCTCGGCATCCGCCGTCTCCCGGTCGCCCGACTCGGTGGGAAGGAACGGGTGGTAGTCGAGGATCACGGGGTTGGCGGAGGCCTCGATATGCAGCAGCACCTCCTCGCCCCCCGCGACCGGATCGCCGATCCGCACCCACTGGTTGCGCGGATTGAGGCCCTTCACCGGCGAGCCGTCCGGACGGTAGACCAGCCCCTCGCACTGGAAGCCCGGCATGTTCTCGTCGAACCCCAGGTCGAGCAGCGCCTCGACGGTGCGCCCCGACCACGCCCCCGGCACGGTCCCGGTCACCGTGAACCAGCTGGTGCCCCAGGCCGGGCCCCAGGCGGCACCGACCTCGATGGGGGCGCGCCCGGCCGCCAGACCCTCCGCCACGGGGACGGGCTCACCCGGCGCGTTCCACACGGTGACGCTGAGCGGCACCGACTCGGGATACACGGCCGGGCGAATGCGCTCGTCCAGCACCCGCTCGAGACGGGCTTCGGTGATGGTGCGGTCGTTGTGCATCGGATGTCCTAACCGGGAGGTGGTGGCCAGTGGAAGGTGAGGGAGGCCGCTTCGTCGGCCGTATGCATGCCCGCAGGTGCCACCGGGAAAGCGGGGCCGCGGCCGGGTGACGGCCGACTAGTACACCTGATCGATCGTCAGGACGTCCGTGATGCCCCGTGCCGCCAAGTAGTCTGTATCCGAAGCCAGTTGGGCCAACACGACCGCCGGGCGGATGCCCGCCCCCGCAGCGTGCATCCAGGCCTCGAAGTACGCACCGCCCGGCGCGCACACCGTCCGCGACGGTGCGTTCTCCGCCTCGCCCACGTCCAGGACCAGGGCCGTCCGCCGGGGCGCGGGCCGGCGGTGGTCCTGCGCCGCGAACCGGGCGATCGCCTCGCCCGCCGGTTTGACCCGGCGGTCGTTGGTCAACAAACCCAGGCCGTACTCCAGTTCGGGGAAGTCCGCCAGTGCCCGGTCCACATCGTGGGAGCACCACCAGGTGACGCCCCAGAGGCCGGGGCAGTCCAGCGCGTTGGCCAGCGTCGCCCGGGTGAAGTCCGCCGCCCGCTCCGGTGGGATGTGCGGGGCGGGGGCGCCGACCTCCTGGAGCCAGACCGGGCGGGCCGCATCCCCTGCCCAGGCCTTGGACAGTTCGATGAGATACGCGGCGTGCTGCTCGGTGGCCGTGCCGTGTGGACCGTGCCGCTGCGCGGTGCCGTTGAACACCCAGGAGTGCACGGCGGTCATCGCCCCGAGGCGGGCGGAGTGCGCGGGGGTGAAGGGGTGCGTGCCGTCGTACCAGGCCATGTCGTACGAGGCATGCAGATGGGTCCGCCCGGGGGCCGCGCTCTCACAGGCGTCGAGCATCCGCCGCAGCCAGCGGCCCGCCTGGTCGGTGCTGATCCGGTCGGGGTCGGGGTGCGGTGCGCCGGAGAACTGATTGATCTCATTGCCGACCGTCATGCCCAGGAAGTTGGGCCGGCCGGCCAGGGCGGCGGCGAGCACAAAGAGGTAGCGCGCCTGGGCGTCGACCACCTCGGGGTCGGTGAAGAGGTTCCGGCGGTGCCAGGTCGTGGTCCAGGAGGGGATGAAGTCAAAGCTGGATAGGTGGCCCTGCAGCCCGTCCACGCCGACGTCCAGTCCGCGCTCGGCCGCCGCGTCGACGAGCTGGCCGAGCTGTTCGACCGCGCGCGGCCGGATCAGGGTGCGGTTGGGCTGGAAGAGCGGCCAGAGCGGGAAGACCCGGATGTGGTCCAGGCCCAGGGCCGCGATGGAGTCCAGGTCGGCGCGGATGTCATCGAGGTCGAAGTCGAGCCAGTGGTGCAACCAGCCGCGCGTGGGAGTGTAGTTGACGCCGAAGCGCACCTTGGTGGTCCTTTCAGCCCTTGACGGCGCCCTCGCCGACGCCGCGGAAGAAGTACCGCTGCAGACAGGCGAACATCACGACCAGCGGGGCGACCGCGATGACGGTTCCGGCGGCCACCAGCCGTGGGTTCTGCTGGAAGGTGCCGTGCAGGAAGTTGAGGCCGACGGTCAGGGTGAAGTGGTCCGAGTCGGAGAGCACGATCAGCGGCCACAGGAAGTCGTCCCAGGCGCCCATGAAGGCGAAGATGGCGACGACGGCGAGGGTGCCGCGCACCGACGGCAGGGCGATGCGGACGAACCGCTGCCAGACATTCGCCCCGTCGATGACCGCGGCCTCCTCGATCTCATAGGGGATGGCCGCGAAGGCGTTGCGCATCAGCAGGACGTTCAACGAGCCCACCGCGCCGGGCAGGACGACGGCGGTGAGGGTGTTGTTGAGATCCAGGTCGCGCATCATGGTGAACTGCGCGATGACAATGGACTCCAGTGGCACCAGCAGTGCCATCACAAAGGCGAGCCCCGCCAGGCGGCGGCCCCGGAAGCGCAGCCGCGCCAGCGCGTACCCCGCCATCGACGCACCGGCCAGATTGGTGAGCACGCTGGTGACGGCGACCTTGAGCGAGTTCAGTGCGTAGTCCCAGACCGGGATGAGGTTCGCGACCTCCGTGTAGTTGTGCGCGGTCGGCTGCCGGGGCAGGAAGCGCGGCGGCGAGGTGTAGATGTCCTCGGTGGTGCCCTTGAAGGAGGTCGACAGCTGCCAGAGGAAGGGCCCGATGGTGATGGCCAGCACCAGCAGCAACAGGAGGTAGCGCAGGGCTTTTCGCGGCATCAGGTGTCTTCCCTTCGGCCCGCGCGCAGCACCAGCAGCATCAGCAGCAGCGTGATGAGGAAGACCACCAGCGAGAGGGCGGAGGCATAGCCGACGCGCCCGTTCAGCCCGGTGCCGGTGCGCTGGACGAGCATCACCAGGGTGGTGTCCTCGCCGGCCGGACCGCCGGTGGGACCGGCCAGCAGGAAGACCTCGGCGAAGACCTTGAACGCGGACACCGAGGACAGCGCGCCGACCAGCACCATGGTGGAACGCAGCGCGGGAACGGTGACGCTGATGAAGCGCCGCAGGGCACCGGCGCCGTCGACGGCGGCGGCCTCGTGCAATTCACGGGGGACGTTGGAGAGCGCGGCCAGATAAATGACCATGTAGTAGCCGAGGCCCTTCCACACGGTCAGCGCCATCGCACTGAACAGCAACAGCCATTCGTCGCCGAGGAAATGGACCGGACCCAGGCCGATGATGTGCAGCATGCCGTTGACCAGGCCCCGGTCGTCGAGCATCCACCCCCAGATCAGGGCGACCACCACGACGGAGGCCACGACCGGGGTGTAGAAGGCGGAGCGGAAGAAGCCGACACCGGGACCGCTCCGGTGCACCAGCAGGGCGAGCAGCAGGGGCAGCAGCACCGTGCAGGGCACCACGAGGAGCACATACAGGCCGCTGTTGCGCAGCGCGGTCCAGAACTGCTCGTCCGCCAGCATGTCCTGGAAGTTGCGCAGCCCGATCCACTTGCCGGGGACGAGCGTACGGGCGTCGGTGAACGCCTGCCGGGCGGTGGTGAGGAACGGGTAGAGGCTGAAGGTGGCGACGATCCCCAGGCCGGGGAGGAGGAAGAGCCAGGGGCTGGCGGCCCGGTGGGTGCGTATGCGTCCGGCCATGGGGTGGTCAGCCCTGCCTCAGCAGTTTGTCGCTCTGCGCGGCCGCGTCGTCGAGTGCCTGCTGCGGTGACTTCTTGCCCTGCAGGGCCTTGGCGATCTCATTGCGCAGGACGGTCTTCATCTCGTCGCTCATCACCACCGGGGTGTAATTGACCGCGCCCCGCAGCATTTTCGCCGAGGCCACCCGTATCCGGCCCGCGTCGGTGCCGTCGTCCCTGGTCCAGTACGGGTCGTCGAGCGAGCCCCGGGTGCTGGGGAATACGGCGACCTGGTGCGCGAACGCCTCTTGGTTCCTGCGGTCGGTGACGAAGTGCGCGAAGGCGATGGCCGCCGCCTTGTGCTTGCTCCGGCTGTTGACGCCCAGGCCCATGACATACATGTTCGGCTTGCCGTTGTTGTTGGGGGCGTCGGTGATGCCGAGATTCTGGTAGAGGCTCGGTGCGTTCTTTTTGAAGGTGTCCAGGTCATGGGCGCTGCCCGGATTCATGGCGACCTTCTGCTCGAGGAACTTCTGGCCGACGGTTTCCGGGGTGTTGGTCAGCGCCTGTGGATCGAGTCCGCCGTGCTCGTAGAGTTCCTTGTACTTGCCGAGCAGCTCGGCGCCCTTGGGGTCGTTGTAGGTGAATTTTGTGGCGTCGTCGTTCATCAGTTTCACGCCGTAGCGGCCGAAGTCCTCGATGGACGGGATGCCCGCCAGAGTGGCGATCCTTCCGCCGGACTTCCGGGACAGGGCATCGGCGGTGGCGAACAACTCGGCATAGCTCTTCGGGGGTTTCTCGGGATCGAGACCGGCCTCCTTGAAGAGCGCCTTGTTGTAGAAGAGCGGACCGGTGTTGAGATACCACGGGAAGGCATGGGAACCGTCCAGTCCCGGGAGGGTGTTGCCCTGCCAGGCTTCCCTCGTGTATTCGTCCTTGAACTTCGCCGCCGCCGGCTCCCGGTCGAGGTTCATCAGCACACCGGCCTTGGCCAGCGGATAGGAGAGATCCGGGGAGACATTGACGACGTCGGGCAGGGTTCCGGCGGCCGCGTCGGCGCTGAGCTTGGTCGCGTAGTTGTCGGCGGGCTGGTCCAGCCATTTGACCTTGACGCCCGGGTTCTGCTGCTCGAAGTCCCGGATCAACCCCTCGAAGAAACCCCTGAAGTTGGTGCGCAGATTCCAGGTCTGGAAGGTGATACTGCCCGTGGCCTTGCCGTCCGCCGCACCGCCGTCGTCGCCCGCGCCACAGGCAGTCGGCGTCAGGGCGGCGGCGAGGAGCACAACGGGGGCGAGGACGGTTCTGCGAGCTGGGGGCATGGCCGGCGAGCTCCTTCGGGTGGTCCGGGAGTTGGCGTCCAAAAGGTGCACCCGGCAAGGGAGTCGAGTCAATACTTTCGCCAAAAGCTAATGCGCTTTAGTCTGTTGGCACTCAACCGCTTCAGGAGTCACCGCTTTAGGAGTCAGTGTGCGCCGCCTGCCGGCCCGTCGTCCGACGATCAAGGACATCGCCCGCCGCGCGGGCGTCTCGGAGAGCGCGGTGTCGTTTGCGCTCAACGGCCGCCCCGGGGTCTCGGCCGCCACCCGGGAGAGGGTCCGCGGCGTCGCCGAACAGCTGGGCTGGCAGCCCAGCGCGGCGGCCCGGGCCCTGTCCGGGGAGGGCTCGGCCACGGTCGGGCTCGTCCTGGCCCGGCCCGCCCGCACCCTCGGCGCCGAGTCGTTCTTCCTGCAGCTGGTGTCCGGCATCCAGGAAGTGCTCGCCGTGCGCGGGCTGGGCCTGCTCTTCCAGGTGGTGGAGGATGTGGCCGCCGAACGCGCGGTGCACCGCCGCTGGTGGGCCGAGCGCCGCGTCGACGGGCTCCTGGTGGTCGACCCGCGCGACGGCGACCCCCGCCCCGCGCTGCTGGCCGAACTCGGCCTGCCCGCCGTGGTGATCGGCGCCATGGGCGACGACACCGCGCTCCCCGGTGCGATCTCCAACCTCTGGGCCGATGACACCGGCGCCATGGCCTCCATCGTGGACCACCTTCACGCACTGGGGCACCGGCGCATCGTGCACATCGCCGGTCTGCCCGGGCTCGCCCACACCCGGCGCCGCATCGACTCGCTGCGCGCGGAGGCCGACCGCCGGGCGCTGTCCGAGGTGACCTCGGTGCCGACCGACTACTCCGACGCCCAGGGCGCCGAGGCCACCCGGCGGGTGCTGGCCGCCGCGCACCCGCCCACCGCGATCGTCTACGACAACGATGTGATGGCGGTGGCCGGCCTCGCCGTGGCCGCCCGGCGCGGGGTGTCCGTCCCCGGCGAACTCTCCATCGTCGCCTGGGACGACTCCGTCCTCTGCCGCAGCACCCATCCCGCGCTGACCGCACTGGTCCGGGACACCGCCGCCTTCGGGCGGCATGCGGCCGAGGAGCTGATCGCCCTGCTCGACGGCGGCCCGGCCCGGCAGGTGCGGGAGGTGACGCCCCGCCTGGTGGCCCGGGGGTCGACGGGGCCCACGGCATGACCGAGGCCTCTACCGCGGCCGCCCCTACATGCGCCGCACCAGCGGGAACGGCAGCGTCTCGCGGATCGACAGGCCGGTGAGGAACATCACCAACCGGTCCACGCCGATCCCCAGCCCGCCGGTCGGCGGCATCGCGTATTCCAGGGCGCGCAGGAAGTCCTCGTCCAGCTCCATCGCCTCCGGGTCGCCGCCCGCGGCCAGCAGCGACTGGGCGGTCAGCCGTCGGCGCTGCTCGATGGGGTCGATCAACTCGGAGTAGGCGGTGCCCAGTTCGGTGCCGAAGGCCACCAGGTCCCAGCGTTCGGCCAGCCGTGGCTCGGACCGGTGCGGGCGGGTGAGCGGGGAGACGTCGGTCGGGAAGTCCTTGTAGAAGACCGGCAGCGTGGTGTGCTCCTCGACCAGCCGCTCATACAGCTCCAGCACGATGTCCCCACGCCCGTCCGCCGGCCGGTGCGGCACCCCCGAGGCGTCGCAGTGCCGGCGCAGCGCGGCGACGGAGGTGTCCGGGCCGACCTCCTCGCCCAGCGCCTCGGACACCGCGCCATAGACGGTCTTCACCGGCCACGGCCCCGAGATGTCATGCTCGGTGACCTTGCCCGAGCGGTCGGCCCGCAGGGCGACGGCCGAGCCATGGGCGGCGGTGGCCGCCTCCTGGACCAGCTCGCGGGTCAGGTCCAGCATCACGTCGTAGTCGGCGAACGCCTGGTAGGCCTCCAGCATGGTGAACTCGGGGTTGTGCTTGTAGGAGACGCCCTCGTTGCGGAAGGTGCGGCCCATTTCGAAGACCTTCTCCAGGCCGCCCACGCACAGTCGCTTCAGATACAGCTCGGGCGCGATCCGCAGATACAGGCTGAGGTCATAGGCGTTGATATGGGTGGTGAAGGGGCGGGCGTTCGCCCCGCCGTGCACCTGCTGGAGCATCGGTGTCTCGACCTCCAGATAACCCCGGTCGAGCAGCCCCTGCCGCAGCGCCTGCACGGCGGCGCTGCGCGCCCGTACCGTCCGGCGGGCCTCCGGCGAGACGGCCAGGTCCACATAGCGCATCCGCACCCGGCTCTCCGGGTCGCTCAGCCCGCGCCGCTTGTCGGGCAGGGGGCGCAGACACTTCGCGATCATGCGGGCGCGGGTGACGAAGACGGTGAGTTCGCCGCGGTCCGTGGTGCCGACCTCCCCCTCGGCCTCGAGGTGGTCGCCGAGGTCGATCTGGGCGGTGAAGCGCCGCAGCAGCTCGGGCCCGGAGCCCTCCCGGGTGAAGGTGAGCTGGAGATCGCCCGACCAGTCGCGCAGCACGGCGAAGGCCACCCCGCCATGGTTGCGGATCAGCAACACCCGTCCGGCGACCGTCACTTGGGCGCCGGTGCGCACGGAGGGCGGCAGACCGGTGTGGGCCGCCCGGATCCCGGCGAGGGTGTGCGTACGCCGGGCGTCGACCGGATACGGGTCGACGCCCGCCTCCCGCAGCCGCGCCAGCTTGTGGCGCCGCACCCGCACCTGCTCGGGCAGGCCCGCGAGTTCGTCGGCCACCAGCGCCCCGGCGGCCTCGGCGCCGTCGTACCGTTCGTGCGGGGTCGGCTCGGACAGCGGCGGCAGACCCGCCGTGGAGGCCGGGCTGACCAGGCCCCTGGCCCGCCCGCGGCCCCACATCGTGCCCAGGCTCGGCACCGAGACAAAGCCCTCCGCGATGCCGGAGGCCAGCCCGATCCGGGCCAGGGCGCCCGCGTCGGCGTAGCACAGGAAACGGGGATGCCACTCGGGGTTGTATTTGACGTTCGAGCGGTAGAGCGCCTCCAGCTGCCACCACTTGGAGAAGAACAGCAGCAGCCTGCGCCACAGCCGCAGCACCGGGCCCGCGCCGATCCGCGCACCCTCCTCGAACGCCGACCGGAAGACGGCGAAGTTCAGCGAGATGTGCTTGATGCCGAACCGCCCGGCCTGGGCGCACAGTTGGGTGACCATGAACTCCATCACGCCATTGGGTGCTGCCCGGTCGCGGCGCATCACATCCAGCGAGACCCCGTCCCGTCCCCAGGGCACGAAGGACAGCAGGGCGATCATCGTGCCCTCGCTGTCCAGCGCCTCGACCAGCAGGCAGTCGCCGTCGGCGGGATCGCCCAGGCGCCCCAGCGCCATGGAGAAACCGCGCTCGGTCTCGGTGTCCCGCCAGGCGTCGGCACGCCGGATGACTTCGCCCATCTCCTCGTCGGCCAGCGCCGAGTGACGCCGGATGCGGGTGGTCGCACCGGTGCGCTCCACCCGGTGGACGGCCTGGCGGGTGACCCGCATCTCACGGCCCTCGAGGTCGAAGGAGGCGACCTGGAGGATGGCCTCGTCGCCCAGCTGCAGCGCGCCCAGCCCCGAGCGGGCATAGGCCTGGGCACCCGTCTCGCTGGCGCCCATCACGGCGGGCTGCCACCCGTAGCGGCCCGCGAACCGCAGCCAGGCGTCGATGGCCGGAGTCCAGGCCTCCGGGTCGCCCAGTGGGTCTCCGGAGGCCAGGCAGACCCCGGCCTCGACCCGGTAGGTGACGGCGGCCTTGCCGCTGGGGGAGAAGACCACGGCCTTGTCCCGGCGGGTGGCGAAGTAGCCCAGGGAGTCCCGGCCGCCATAGCGGCCCAACAGGGCGCGGATGCGCGGCTCCTCGTCGTCGTGCAGGGCCGCCTCCAGACGCTGGGAGCGAAAGAGCGTCATGGTGGCGTTGAGCAGGGCCAGCGCGCCGAGCAGGCCGAGCAGGAAGTACACCCAGTGCGGTGGGTGCCCCGGGAAGTGCCGGGCGCTGACCAGGCCGCCGCACACCTTGTTGGCGACGAACAGCAGCCGCCTGACGGCCCCCCGTTCCAGCGAGCCGGGGAAGAGCGACACCAGCCCCCAGCCGATCAGCGTGGCCACCGCGAGCCCGGCCACCAGCACCAGCAGGGCGCGCAGAAAGGCGCCGGGCCGCACCTGGGCGTAGAACTCCCGCCGGGCCAGGACGAGCAGCGCCATCGCGGCGATGGACAGCACCAGTGAGGGAACGGTGTCCCAGTAGCCGACGGCCAGCAGCAGCGCGTCCGCCAGCACCAGCAGCGCCAGATACGCCAGGACGAACCAGAGCGTGACCCGCTTGCGGGCCGCCATGGCCGTGGCGAGCAGCAGCAGGAAGACCGCGTAGGCCAGGTTGGGGGCGGTGGGGACGGTCAGGGTGTCCAGGGCGTCGGTCAGCGGGTGCGCCCCCCGCCGCAGCGGCGGGATCAGCGAGGTGACCGCGCAGAACAGGCCGAGCAGACCGAAGAAGAGCGCGAACCCATTGGGCACCCGGTGCAGAAAGCGGTGCCAGGCGGAGCCCTGCTCACTGCCCTCCGTCGTCTCCGGTGGCGCCTTCTGCACCGTGACGGGCCGACGCTCCCGGACTGTGCGGATCATTCCGTCAGCCTAGGCACGCCCAGGACCCTACGCCTGTCGAGCGTCCGAATCGGTGAATTGATACCCGAACGGAGTATGTCCTCTGTATGGGCCGATGTCGTGTGATGCGCGAGACTGTGCGGACGACCGCCGCTTCGCTGAGGAGGTACGCCATGGCCGTTTCGATCTCCGTGGTTCTGCTTCTTGTGATCCTGGCCGTGGTGTTCCTCCGCAACGGGGGACTGCGGATGTCGCACGCACTGGTCTGCGTCCTGCTGGGCTTTCTGCTGGCAAATACGAGCGTCGCCCCGACGATCTCCAACGGCATCTCGGCCACCGCCTCGCTCGTCAGCGGGGTACGCCCCTAGGGGGCTCAGCGGCCGAGCTCGACGTCCTCCAACACGCCCAGGGCGTCCGGCACCAGTACGGCCACCGAGTAATAGGCGCTCACCAGGTAGGACGAGACCGCGTGCTCGTCGATGCCCATGAAGCGCACATTCATGCTGGGCTGGTACTCATCGGGGATTCCGGTCTGGTGCAGGCCGATGACCCCCTGGCTCTCCTCGCCCGTCCGGATGGCGAGGATCGAACTGGTGCCCGACTCACTGACCGGGATCTTGTTGCAGGACAGCAGCGGCACACCTCGCCAGGAGCGCACCGGGGTACCCAGCACCTCGATGCTCCTGGGGTAGAGGCCACGGCTGTTGCACTCGCGGCCGAACGCGGCGATGGTGCGCGGATGGGCCAGCAGATACTGGGTCTTGCGGCGCATGGCCAGCAGCTCGTCGAGGTCGTCGGGGGTGGGCGGGCCGCTGCGGGTGCGGATGCGCTGGCCCAGGTCGGCGTTCGGCAGCAGCCCGAAGCCGGGGTTGTTGACCATCTCGTGCTCCTGGCGTTCGCGCAGGGCCTCGACGGTGAGCTTCAGCTGCTGCTCCAGCTGGTTCATCGGCTCGTTGTAGAGGTCGGCGACCCGGGTGTGCACCCGCAACACGGTCTGTGCGACGCTCAGTTCGTACTCGCGCGGCTTGAGCTCGTACTCCACGAAGGTGCCTGGGATGACCGGCTCGCCGCTGTGCCCGGACGTCACCGCGATATCGGCCTCGCCGCGTTTGTTGGCGGCCGGCGCGGAGCGGGACTCGAAGTCCGCGAGGTGGGCGCGCAGCGCGGGGGAACGCCCGGCGATCTCCTGGAAGTCCCGGAGCGGGAGCGCCAGCACCGTACAGCGCGTGGTGGCCCGGATGGTGAAGTCCCAGACGGCGTCGGGCTCCAGGGGCACCCGCTCGCCGAAGAAGTCGCCGTCGGCCAGGGTGGCGAGCACCGTCTCGTCCCCGTACTTGCCGGTGCCCGTCTTGGTGAGCTTGCCATGGGCGATCAGGAAGATCTCGTCGGCCGGGTGCCCGGCCTGCACCAGGGCGTCGCCCGGCCCGTACTGCCGCTGGACGAAGCCGTCCGCCAGCGCCTCCAGCACCGAGTGGTCCTCGAACTCCCGCAGCAGCGGCAGCTCACCCAGCTCGGGCGGGATCACCCGGATCTCCGTACCGGTGGAGATGAACTCGACGATGCCGTTGCCGACCGTGTAGCTCAGCCGCCGGTTCACCCGGTAGGTGCCCGCCGACACCTGCACCCAGGGCAGTACCCGCAGCAGCCAGCGCGAGGAGATGCCGCGCATCTGGGGCGCGGACTTGGTGGTCGTCGCGAGCTGACGTGCCGCATCCGTGCCCAGACTCAGCTGGGTGGTGTTCGCGGGCTCCGCTGACGTGGTCATAAGTGGTGATCACCCATCTGTCGGTCGCCGGAAGTGGCCGTACACGCGCGGCGAAGCTAGCAGCGGAAAACCAGCCGGGGCGATCGCTCGATCGGGTAGGAATAACCGACCTGTCAGGGTTGGACCGTCAGGACCGGACGAAAACGCCGATGCCATTGGCCACGGCCCGCTCGGCGCCTCCCGACGGATGGTTGCGCACCGTCGAGTGCGCGCTGTGCGGGGCACGCGTGACCAGGGTGCTCGACCCGCCCCCGTCCAGATTGAAGGCGTCCACGGCCCCCAGCTTCCGCATGGCCCCGGCCAGTTCGGAAACCGTCAGCCCGGCGCGGTACGCGGCGCGGCCGTCCAGCGCCAGCAGGTACAGCCGGCGGCCGCCGTCGGCGAGACCCACCGCCGTCCGCACCGCCGCGGTCGACCCGTCCAGCCCGGGGAGCGGACGGCCACCGCGCAGAACCGGGAAACCGCCCAGCGCACAGCGCAGCGCCCCCGACCGCCTGGACCGCAGCCGCTCCTCGACCTCCAGCTCATCGCCGACCGCCACATTCCGCAGCTCCCGCGCCCCTTGCTCACGCCCCACCAGCACCACCGAACCGCGCGGGATCGCCCCCTTGCCCGGCTTGCGCGCCACCGACACCACCCGGCCATTGCGCACCGTCACCTCCACCGTGTCCCGGCTGCACCGGGCGCCCCGGTCGGTGTCCGTACCGCAGGTCGCCCGCACCCGCGATGCCTTGCCCCATGCGGCCGTGAACGCGCCGATGCCGCCGACCGGCAGCGCGTACTGATTGAAGCCGCTCAACGGCAGCTCGTCCTCCTCCTCCGTACGCACCACCCCCTCCAGCGCCAACCGGTCCAGCCTGCCCACCCGGTTCGTCCCCACCGCGAGCACATCCTCGGTGGTGGCCCCCCTGGGCATCTCCGGACCGAAGCGCTGGCCGTCCGGCACCGCCGCCTTCAGGGCCCGCCCGCCCGCGACCGCCGGACCCACCGGCGCGCCGGTCGCCTCCACCCCCGGGTGCTGCGCCTCCGCGATATTGAAGAAGTCCCCGTTCACCCCGCCCACCGCACCCTGACGGTCGGCCAGCCGGGACACCGTCTCCCGCGCCCCGACCACCCCCGGATACAGCAGATCCACCGACACCCGGCGGTCCCGCAGATCGACCGTCAGCAGATGCCCGAACACCGGACCGTGCGAACCCTTCAGCGAGAACCCCCGGTATGCCACCCCGGGAGCGACCGCGTCCGCGGCACCCACCCGCAGCCCCGGATCCTCCTCCGCGGCGGCGCGCATCAGACCTCCGCCGCCGACCAGCGAGACCCAGGCCACCAACACCGTCAGCACCACACGCCCATGACGTCTTCGTCTGCTCATCGTCACCCCGGAGGATCCGTCAACTCTGCCCGGACACATGAGCCTTCATCCTGCCCCGCTTGCCCTGGAAAAACTCCGGGGAACGCACCGGCGTCCATCCGGGCAACTCTGGACACGTCCCTGTCGAACAGCCCTGCGGACCCCGATACTCACTGACGACAGCGCGCATCCACCCCTCGAGCCGGAAAGGCCCCCGATGACCTCTCCCACGCGCCGCGCCGCCGTCGTCACCCTCGGAGCCGCCCTCGCCGGCTCCTTCGCGGCCCCCGCCCTCGCCGAGACCCGGCAGACCGTCCGGCGCGGCAAGCCGCCGCTGCACCATGCCCACGCGCACAACGACTACGAGCACCGGCACCCGCTCACCGAAGCCCTCTCGCACGGCTTCAACAGCGTCGAGGCCGACATCTGGCTCGTCGGCGACCAGCTCCTGGTCGCCCATGACGCCGACAAACTCGACCCCGGACGCACCCTGGAATCCCTCTACCTCGACCCGCTGCTGCACCGGGTCAGGGCCAACCACGGCCGGGTCTACCGCGGTTATGACCTCACCCTGCAACTGCTCATCGACATCAAGTCCCCCGGCGACCCCACCTACCGGGAGCTCTCCCGGCATCTGCACCGCTACCGGTCGATGCTCAGCGTCTGCACCGGAGGGCGGGTGCACCGCGGCGCGATCACCGCCGTGATCTCCGGAGACCGCGGCGCCCGCGGGCCGATGGAACGGGAACGGGTGCGGTACGCCTTCTACGACGGGCGGCTGGCCGATCTCGGCACCGGAGTGCCCGCCTCGTTCACCTCGCTCATCAGCGACAACTGGGGCCAGAACTTCACCTGGCGCGGGGTGGGGCCGATCCCCCGGCGGGAGCGGGCCGCGCTCCGGCGGATCGTCACCACCGCACACGCCGCCCGGCAGCAGGTGCGCTTCTGGGCCACCCCCGACCAACCCGGCCCGGCCCGGGACGCGCTGTGGCGGGAATTGCTGGCCGCGGGCGTCGACTACCTCAACACGGACGATCTCGCGGGTCTGGAGGCGTTCCTCCGCGCAGCTCACTGAGCACCCGGAGCCTGCCGGGCTCGGGGACCTCCGGCAGCAGCAACGCCACCGCGTGCAGCAGCTTGCCGAGCAGAAAGGTGGTGTCGGGCGTCGCGCGGACGAGTTCGCGCACCGCCTCGGTGTCCTCCCGCCATACGGATTCCAGCAGTACCGCGACATCCGGTGCGGCCTCCTCGTCCGTCTCGACCCAACCCGGCTCCTCCGGCGCCCGCCGGGCCAGGTGCCGGAGCACCCGGTCCCCGACCTCGGCCCGGTACGCCTTGCGGACGGCCTCGTTCGCGACCCAGACGAGCGCGGAGACCAGGTCCCTGGCCTCGTCGGCCGCCATGCCGGCGGGCAGGCAGTCGTCGAACGCCCGCTGGTTGCCATGCCGGAAGGCCAGGAGGAGGTGGGCTGCCCTTGCCTTCGCCTCGGTGGCGCGTATCTGGGTGATCTCGGCAGTCATCCGGCAAATCGTACTGTCGGTGGATCATCCCGTCGGTAGCGCCACGCACGGTATGTTGACGGAATGTCAGGATCCGGGGCGGAAGGTGTGGCGGTACGGTCGCCGCGCGATCGGGCGGGGGCGGGCGTGGGGACGCTGGCCGTATGGCCACCCCACCACAGCCGCCGCCGTATGGGCCGTATGGACCACCCGGAGGCTTCGGCCCGCCACCCGGGCCCCCGGACGGCGGCGATGGTGCCGGGCGGCGGATCGCGATCGTCGTGCTGGTGCTGCTGGCGGTCGCCGGGATCGCGGTGGCGGTGGTGCTGGTGGTGGGCGGCAGGGGTGGAAAGGGGGGCGGGGGAGCCTCACCGAGCGCGTCCTCGGCTCCGCCGTCGGTGGGGATTCCGAGTGGGCTGCTGCCGAGTGGGCTGCCGACGGAGTTGCCCAGCGAACTGCCCAGTGAGCTGCCCAGCGGGTTTCCGACGGCGTTGCCGAGCGGGTTTCCCACCGAGCTGCGGGGGCGGTGAGGGGGTTTGTGCCCCCGCACCCACACCGCACATGCTCAGCCCAGCGCCACCCCCAGCGCCGTCGCCGGGTCACGCTCGCAGGGGCCGGCGGGCTGCCAGTCGCCGCCCTCCCTGCGGTAGGGCCACCAGTTGCCGTCGCGCCCATAGCGCAGCTGGGCATTGAGGCCGGCCGCCGTCCAGTGGTTGCGCTGCCGGCGCAGCCGGGGCGGGGGTTCCCAGGCGGCGGCCAGTTGGGCGCGGGCCCGGGCGAGGACCTCGGGGGCCGGGGTCCACTCCTCCTCCAGCGCGTCGAGCGCCGCGGGCCCGCCATGACCCCAGGCCCTTACGGCACGGGCCAGTTGGGCGCGGTCCTGGCCGCGGCCGCTCGCCAGGCGGGTGACGACGGAGTCGGGCGGGGCGGCCGCGGCCAGGCGCACCGCGTCCTGACGGACGGTCAGGGGGGCCGGTATGGGGGAGTGTTCATGGCCGGGAGCCAGGGCCTCGGTCAGCAACTGCCGGGCCCGGGCGGCCGCATCGGTGGCGAGGAAGCGCAGTGCTTCGAGGTCGAGGCCCGGGGCCGGAGATGCGTCGCCGGTCAGTGCGGGTGGGTGGCCCGGAGTGTCGACCGCCGGGGGGAGCGCGGGCAGTGGCGGGACGAGACCGCGCAGCGCGAACGCCTCTCGCGCGGGTATCCCGGTGGGAGCCTTGGGCGCGTGTGCGGCGCTGCGCGCCCGCAGTTCGTCCAGCAGCTCCCGTTCGCCACGGCCGCGCAGCAACAGCAGGATGAACGGGTCCTGGTCGAGCAGCCGCGCGACCTGGTGGCACAGGGCCACGGTGTGCGGACAGTGGTCCCAGGCCGCACAGCCGCACTCCGGCTCCAAGTCGCCGATGCCCGGGAGGAGTTCGGTGCCGGCCGCGGCCGCGTCCTCGACCAGCTGGGGCGGCATGTCACGGTCCAGCAGCGCGGCGATATGGCCCGCCCGGTCGGCCACCAGGGCGAGGAAACGGTCCCAGTCGGCGTCGGACAGCCGCTGGACGACCACATCCGCGCGAAATGGCGTGCCGTCCCGGTCGCGCACCATCGCGGTCACCCGGCCGGGGCGCACGGACACGGCGCCGACCGCTCCGGCCCGGGCGTGCCTGCGTCCGGCCTTCACCTGCCGGCCGTCCAGCGCGGTGTCCTCCAGCGCCTTGAGCCAGGCCCGGCCCCACCAGCTCTCCGCGAAGCCGCGCCCCTGGACGGGTGGCAGGGCCTGGAAGACGCGCTCCGTCGGTTCGGTCATCGGTCCGTCCCCCTGAGTGTCACGAGTTCCGCCAGCTCGGCGTCGGTGAGTTCGGTCAGCGCGGCCTCGCCGGAGCCCAGCACGGCGTCCGCCAGCGCCTGCTTGCGGGTGAGCAGGTCCGCGATCCGGTCCTCGACCGTGCCCTCGGCGATCAGCCGGTGCACCTGGACGGGCTGGGTCTGGCCGATGCGGTGGGCGCGGTCGGTGGCCTGTGCCTCGACGGCCGGATTCCACCAGCGGTCGAAGTGCACCACATGCCCGGCGCGGGTGAGGTTCAGGCCGGTGCCGGCCGCCTTCAACGACAGCAGGAAGACCGGGACTTCGCCGTCCTGGAAGCGGCGCACCAGCTCCTCCCGGTGGGCGACGGGGGTGCCGCCGTGCAGGAACAGGGTGGGTATGCCGCGGGCTGCCAGGTGCCGTTCCAGCAGCCGCGCCAGCTGGACGTACTGGGTGAAGACCAGCACGCTCGCGCCCTCGGCCAGGATGGTGTCCAGCAGCTCGTCGAGCAGCTCGACCTTGCCCGAACGGCCGTCGATCCGGGGCTCGTTCTCCTTCAGATACTGTGCGGGGTGGTTGCAGATCTGCTTCAGCCCGGTGAGCAGCTTGACGATCAGCCCGCGTCGCTGCAGGCCGTCGGCCCCCGCGATCTCCGCGAGTATCTCGCGCACCACCGCCTCGTACAGTCCCGCCTGCTCCTTGGTGAGCCCGACGGCGCGGTCCGTCTCGGTCTTCGGCGGCAGCTCGGGTGCGATGCCGGGGTCGGACTTGCGGCGGCGCAGCAGGAACGGGCGGACGAGCGCACCCAGCCGTTCGGCGGCGGCGGGGTCGGCGCCGCCCTCCACGGGCCGGGCGTGGCGCCGGCGGAAGGCGCCCAGCGAGCCGAGGAGTCCGGGTGTGGTCCAGTCGAGGATCGCCCACAGCTCGGACAGGTTGTTCTCGACCGGGGTGCCGGAGAGCGCGACCCGGGCCTTGGCGCCGATGCCGCGCAGCTCCCTGGCGGTTGAGGAGTACGGATTCTTCACATGCTGGGCCTCGTCGGCGACGACCATGCCCCAGTCGGCCTCCGCCAGCCGCCGGGCGTCCAGCCGCATCGTGCCATAGGTGGTGAGGACGAACTCTCCGTCCGTCACGCCGTCCAGGGTCCGGGCCGGGCCGTGGAAGCGGCGCACCGGGGTGCCGGGGGCGAACCGTTCGATCTCCCGCTGCCAGTTGCCCAGCAGGGAGGCGGGGCAGACCACCAGCGTCGGACCCGCCGCGTCCGGCAGGGTCTGGCGGTGCAGATGGAGGGCGATCAGCGTGATGGTCTTGCCGAGGCCCATGTCGTCGGCGAGGCAGCCGCCGAGGCCGAGCGAGGTCATGCGGTTCAGCCAGTCGAGGCCGCGCAGTTGGTAGTCGCGCAGGGTCGCGGCGAGGGCGGCGGGCTGTGCCACCGGCTGCCGGGTGGCCTCGGGGTCGGCGATCAGATCACGGAGGGCCGCCAGCCGGCCGGTTGCCCGGACCTCGACGGTCTCGTCGTCGTCCGCCTCCGCCGGGGCCCGGCCGGTGAGTGCCGCCTGCAGGGCCTCCACCGGGGTGACCTTGCGGTCCTTGCGGTCCCGGGCGCGGCGGAGCGCGGCCGGGTCGATCAGCATCCACTGGTCGCGCAGGCGCACCACGGGGCGGCTGGCTTCGGCCAGCCGGTCCAGCTCCGCCCTGGTCAGCTCCGTCTCGCCGATGGCGAATCGCCAGCCGAAGGTGAGCAGCGCGTCGGCGGTGAGCAGGGACGGCAATCCCGATGTGCGGTCCTGCTGCGGGTCGTCCTCGGGCGGGCCGACGACGGCCCGCGTGGTGAGCCCTCGGGCCAGCTCCTTCGGCCAGTGCACCTCGACTCCCGCCGCGTCCAGGGCCGTTGCCGCCGGGCCGAGCAGTTCGCCGAGCTCCTCGTCGGCGAGGTCGAGGGCGTCCGGGACCGCCACCGAGAGCAGTGGCGAGAGGGCGGGCCAGGCGTGGGCGGCGCGGCGCAGTGCGAGCAGGGCGTTCATCCGGGCGTCCCGGACCGGCCAGTCGGCGCCGGACCACAGCTGTGCGGCGTCCATGACGAGCGCCGGGTCGGCGAGGCTGTGGAGTTGGAGCACGGCGCGAAAGCGCGGGCCGGGCCCGTCCGCGGGTTGCACCGGGCCGAGGGCCTCGACGCGCAGCGACAGCCGTACCCCGGTGTCGTGCCCGGCGGCGAGGCCGGCCGCCCAGGCGCGCTGCTCGGGCAGCCGCCCGGGTTCGTCCGCGGCGAAGGCGCGGCCGCCGGCCGCGAGGGCCGCGGCGGGGGAGCGGGGCAGGCTGTCGGCGACGGCGTCCAGGAAGGCGCGCAGCAGCCGCTCCGGCTCCGGCAGCAGCAGCGGGTCGCCGTCCGGGAGCGGCACGGCGTGTGCGGCGGGTGGCATCGCGTCGGCCAGCTCCCGGATCCGGCGCAGATCGTCGGGGGCCGGCGGGCCGACCCGCCAGCTGTCCTGGTCGGTCGCGGTGAGCGAGGGCAACAGGCGGCCGCGGGCGGCCAGTTGCAGGGCGAGTACCGCCGCGGTGCCCCAGAAGACGGCCGCCTCGTCGGCCCCGGCGGCACGGGCGCGGGTGAGGACGGGCAGGGCCTCCCGGACGGGCAGCACGGTGGCCCTTACGGTCGTGGTGCCGACACCGGTGCCGTCCGCGACGGCGATGGTGAGCTCTTCGACGGTGCCGTGCGGGTCGGGGGCTTCCCCGTCGGGTCGCCAGAAGGCGACGCATCCGGTGCGGGCCGGGTCGCCGGGGAGGAAGGTGGCCGAGGAGTGGGCGAGGTGGGACAGCTGGGAGGGGGTCGCGGCAGGAAGTGGGGTCACGGGCTGCGAATTCCTCAAATTTGACTACCTTGGGTCATGGGCGGCACAGAGTACCCGAGGCGGCCCGGCGGTGTGGACCTCACTTGAGTGAGTCGCATCACGTCGCCGTGGTGGAGACTGGGAACTGGGCACGCTCGCCGGGCGTTGTCGGGGCACGGAGCGGCAGCCGCCGCGCGGAGGAGGCAGGGACATGAGCAACAGGGCCAAGGTCGCCGTCGGCGGTGTGGCGGTGGGAGTGATATTGCTCTGGCTGGTGGGGTTCTGGCCGGCCGTGCTGGTGATGGTGGGAGTGCCGGTCGGCGCGTATCTGCTGCTGGATTCCTCGCAGCGCAAGCGGCTGCGCCGGGTGTCGCGCAAGCAGTTGGGACGCTAGCGCGCCCCGGTAGGGGGCTCAGAGCGTGCCGGGCACGTCTTGAAATGCCGGGGCGAGAGCCGCTTTCAGCAGGCGGCGGGAGCTGCCGGAGCCGTCCGCCGGGACGGTCCACAGATCGGAGCCGTAGTCGCCGGGCAGGGAGTAGACCAGGGTGTGGTCGTCCCGCCAGACGGCCTGATCGTCGACGTTCCGCCGCTCGGCCGTGGCGCTCTCCCGCAGGGTGCGCAGGTCCAGTACGTACAACCGCCAGGGCGCGTCCGAGGAGGAGCCCTGGACCCGCTTCTTGTAGGCCACCCGGGTTCCATCGGGGGAGAGGGAGGGGCATTCCACATTGGCGTGCAGGGAGCGGAGGGTCTGTTCGGTGCGGTCGCCCCGCACCAGATAGGTCTGCCCGCCGGTGGCGACGGTGGCGTAGAAGTGGGTGTCGTCGGCGAAGGTGACACCCCAGATGTTGAGGTCCGCCGCCTTGTGGAGGTGGCCGTCCAGGTAGAAGCGGTAGGTCTCCAGATTGCGGTCCAGCCCGCCGGAGCGGACGTCGAGCACCGAGGTGCGGGTGGAGAAGGCGGCGCCCGCATAGGAGTCACCGCTGACGAAGACCGTCCAGGCGACGCTGTGCCCGCCGGGCGAGACCCGGGCCCGGGTCGGGATGCCCGCCAGGTCGTAGTGGCGCAGCTCGCGCAGGTGCGCGTCCAGCACGATGGCGCGGTAGCCGTCGTGGAGCTTGCCGTGCACCGCCCGCAGGCAGACCCCGGTGCCTCCGGCGGAGTGGAAGCGCAGGCAGCGCACTCCGGAGGCGGTGCGCGGGCCGGTGGGGTCCGCTGTGGCGACGGAGGTGAGCTCATCGCGGTGCGGACCCCAGGCCATGTTCCGGAAGACGCTGCGGCCCGGGGTGTCCAGCACGACCTCGCCCGGTCGTACGTCCGGGCCGCCCGCCTGGACGCGGTCCTTCTCGGCCGCCCGCCCCGCCGCGTGCAGGGTGGCGCCGACCGCGACACCGCCCAGCACCAGGACGGCGGCCAGCAGGATCAGGATGCGGTGGGTGCGGTTCAACGGGCGCCCTCCGGGGCGGTGTTGACGGCCGAGGGGCGCAGCAGCAGTGCGCTGAGGGCGGCGGCGACGGCCAGTGCGGCGGCCGCCGCGCCCAGTGCGGTGCGGTCGCCCCAGGCGGTCCAGGCCGCGCCGAAGGCGATCGAGCAGACGAAGCGGGCGGCCGCCTGGCCCGTCTGCACCACCGCCAGCCCGCTGCCCCGCACCTCCGCCGGCACCGCGTCGGCGGTCGCCGCGGCGAGGACTCCGTCGGTGGCGGCATAGAAGCCGCCGTGCAGGGCGAGCACCACACCGGCCAGCGCGGCGGAGCCCCCGGACGAGGCGAACAGCAGCCCGTACGCACCGAGCAGCGCCAGATGGCCGCAGAGGAACAGCCGGCGGCGGCCGGTCCGGTCGGCGATCACCCCGAGTGGCACCGCCAGCAGCAGAAACGCGGTGGAGGTGCCCAACGGCAGCAGCGGGAACCAGGATTCGGACAGATCCAGGCGGCGCTGCAGGGTGAGGTAGAGGAAGGAGTCGCTGACGGTGGTCAGCCCCAGCAGCATCGCGCACCCGGCCAGCCGGCGCACGGCGGCACGGCGCAGCAGCTCGCGCACGGGGGTGCGCACCGCCGCTCGCCGCCCGGCCGGTTCCCTGCCGGCGCGGCGTCCGGGGGCGAACAGCAGCAGGACCAGCACGCCGAGGGCGGCCACACAGCCGCTGACGGTGAACACGGCGTCATAGCCCCCGGTGGCGATCCGCAGGATCACCAGGGCCGCCACCGGGCCGAGCAGCGCACCGGCGGTGTCCATCGCCCGGTGCACCCCGAACGCCCGCCCCCGGGCGGCCGGTTCACAGGCGAGCGAGATCATGGCGTCGCGCGGCGCCGTGCGCAGCCCCTTGCCGGTCCGGTCGGCGGCGAGCACGGCACCGATCAGCGGCACGGTGTGCACGGCGAGCAACAGGGGCTTGCACAGCGCGGAGAGGCCGTAACCGGCCGCCGCCACGGCCTTGTGGCTGCCGCCGTGGCGGTCGGCGAGCCGGCCGCCGATGAGCCGTACCAGGGTGCTGACCCCGTTGTAGACCCCGTCCAGGAGGCCGAACCCGAGTGGTGACAGGCCGAGTTCGGTGACCAGGTAGAGCGGCAGCACGGCGGTGACCATCTCCGAGGAGATGTCGGTGATCAGACTGACGGTGCCGAGGACCAGCACCGCGCCGGGGACGACGGCGGCCCGGCCGGGACGGCCGTCCCGGCCGGCGGTGCGCGGAGTGTCGGAGGTGCGGCCGTCCGCGAGATACACGGTCAGCTGTTCCAGATGCCGCTGATGTCCTGGCCGTTGGCGGCATTGCCGGCGTGCGGGGTGCCGTACATGTCCTCAAGGGTGCGCAGCACGTCGTAGTGGTTGTAGGTGGTGCCGGAGGTGGAGCCCGCCTTGACCGGCTGTCCGTAGAGGACGGTCGGGATGCGGTTGCCGCTCAGCTTGTTGTCCTCGTCGAAGGTGAGCAGGAGCAGGCTGTTGTTGTTCTTGGCCCAGTCGGCATAGGCCTTGAGGTTGGCCTTGAGCCACTTGTCGCCGGTGGTCACCGAGCAGTCGTGCATGTCATTGCACAGGTTCGGGATCACAAAGGAGACCGTGGGGAGCGTGGAGTAGTCGCCGGGGAAGGCGTCGAAGGTGTGCGCCGTGCTGGTGGGGACGTTGCTGAAGCCGAACCAGGGGTTGTGCTTCTGCGCGTAGTCCCCGCTTCTGCACTCCGTTGAACCCTCGGACGGCAGCGACTCGTTGTAGCTTGCCCAGGTCTTGCCCGCGCCGGTGAGTTCGGAGGCCAGGTTGGGGGCATTGCTGAAGCCGATGTCCACGCAGCTGTCATCGGTGACGCCCTGGGTGTCGCCGGAGAACAGCGCATAGTAGTTCGGCTGGCTGGGGTGGGTCTCGGCGTACGACTGGGTGAGGTTGGCGCCGCCCGCCACCAGCGAGTTGATGTACGGGGCCTTGGAGGAGCCGATGACCTGGTCATAGGCGTGGTTCTCGAAGACCACGACCACGACATGGTCCGGGGTGGGTATCGCCGCGGCGGCCGGGGCGGCCGAGGAGTGCGCGGCCCAGAGGCCGAGCGAGGCGGCGGCGAGGCCGAAGGCCGAGGCCAGTACGCCGAGTTGACGGCGACGGCGCGGTCGGCGGGGGTGCGGGGTTGCCATGGGCACGGATCCTCCGTACGTGGGGGTGGACGGAAGGTGGCGGATGTGCGGATGTGCTGGCAGCGTAGAGCGTGTTTGCTGGCATGTACACGTCTTGGTGATGACGGATGGCCGAGCGTTGGGTGAAGCCCGGCCGGCGGGCAGGCGTCAGGGCGGGTCCTAGGGGGTGTCTGGTGGATCTCCGCGACGCCGCGGAGATCCACCAGACACCCCCTAGGCGGCGGGCAGGCCGAGCAGCCGACGGGTCACCGTCTGCGGGGGTTCGTCGTATTCGCGCGCGAGCGCGATCACCGCACGGCAGGCGAGTTCCTGCACACCGAAGCCGAGCGCCTCCGGCGAGACCCAGCGCGCCGCCTCCGCGCCGCGCTCCTGGTCGTCCTCGGCGCACGCCGCCACATAGACGGCCGCGGCCTCGAAGAGGTTGTGCTGCCGGGCCGTGCGTTGCGGCGGAGGATCCGGTTCGCGCTTGTGGAATCGGTTGAACACGCGGATCACCTGCCCCCGTGAGCGGCCATTCCTGCGGTTGTCCAAGTGTGCCCGGCCATCGTGCAGTTGAATCTCCGGTCACCAAAAGGGGGCAGGCAGGCGCCGGCTCAGAGTTCCCGCGGCGCGGCCGGGCGCCCTGGTGGTCGCCGTCACCGGCCGCCGACTGGCGGACACGCATGGGTAGCCGAGGGGGCCGGGTTGCCGACGGGTTCCGGGTGAGCAAGGCTTGCACGGCAGTTCGGGAACCGTGACACGGGGAGGCGGCGCATGGCGCTCGGCAAGGAACTCGGTTCGATACTCGACGACCTGTCCCAGCGGGTCGAGGGGATACGACATGCGCTGGTGCTGTCCAACGACGGGCTGGTGACCAGCGCGAGCTCCAGCCTGGAGCGGGAGGACGCCGAGCAACTGGCCGCGGTCGCCTCCGGGTTGCACAGCCTCGCCAAGGGTGCCGGGCGCCAGTTCCGGGTGGGGCGGGTGCGGCAGACCATGGTCGAATTCGATGGCGGTGTGCTGTTTGTGACTGCCGCGGGGGAGGGCAGCTGCCTGTGCGTCCTCGGGAGCGAGGGGGCGGATATCGGCCAGGTCGCCTATGAGATGACGCTGTTGGTCGACGGGGTGGGCGAGCGGGTGGACGTCGCGGCCCGGCGGGAGGGCGGCCCGGAGCCGCACTGACCACCGGGCCGTGGCCGGCCGGGCCTGCCCTACAACTGGCCGACGTCCATGACCCGGACCACCGCCCGCCCCTCCTCGTCCGAGGCCGTGAGATCGACCTCCGCCGAGATGCCCCAGTCGTGGTCGCCATTGGGGTCGGCGAAGGTCTGCCGGACCCGCCACAGGCCGTCCTCCGGCCGCTCCTCGATCCGCAGCAGCTTGGGGCCGCGCGCATCGGGGCCGGTGCCCAGCTCGTCGTACTCCTCCCAGTAGGCGTCCAGCGCCCCGGCCCAGCGGTCCTCGTCCCAGCCGGACTCGGCGTCCAGCTCGCCGAGTTCGGCCACCTTGTCGAGGGCGGCCAGCTCGACCCGGCGGAACAGGGCATTGCGCACCAGCACCCGGAAGGCCCGGGCGTTGGCCGTGACCGGCTTGACCTGGTCGGCCTGTTCCTGAGCCTCCTCGGCAGTCTGGACCTCCGGATTCGCCAGCTGTTCCCACTCGTCCAGCAGGCTGGAATCCACCTGGCGGACCATCTCGCCGAGCCAGGCGATCAGGTCCTGGAGGTCCTCGCTCTTCAGATCGTCCGGGATGGTGTGCTCCAGCGCCTTGTACGCGCTCGCCAGATACCGCAGCACGATGCCCTCGGTGCGGGCCAGTTCGTAGAAGGAGGTGAACTCGGTGAAGGACAGCGCCCGTTCATACATGTCACGGATGACCGACTTCGGGGAAACCGGGTGGTCGCCGACCCATGGATGCGACTTCTTGTAGAGGCCGTACGCGTGCCACAGGAGCTCTTCGAGCGGCTTGGGGTAGGTGACATCCTGGAGCCGCTCCATGCGCTCCTCGTACTCGACGCCATCCGCCTTCATCGCGCTCACGGCCTCGCCGCGTGCCTTGTTCTGCTGGGCGGCCAGGATCTGGCGCGGGTCGTCCAAGGTCGATTCGACGACCGAGACCATGTCGAGGGCGTAGGACGGCGACTCCGGATCGAGCAGCTCGAAGGCCGCCAGCGCGAAAGTCGACAGCGGCTGGTTGAGCGCGAAGTCCTGTTGCAGGTCGACGGTCAGGCGGATGATGCGGCCCTCGGCGTCCGGGGTCTTCAGCCGCTCCACCACACCGCCGTCCAGCAGCGAGCGGTAGATGGCGATGGCGCGACGGATGTGCCGCAGCTGGTTCCGGCGCGATTCGTGGTTGTCCTCCAGGAGACGGCGCATCGCCTCAAAGGCGTTGCCCGGCCGGGCGATCACCGAGAGCAGCATGGTGTGGGTGACCCGGAAGCGCGAAGTCAGCGGCTCCGGCTCGGACCCGATCAGCTTCTCGAAGGTGTTCTCCGACCAGGCGACAAAGCCCTCGGGGGCCTTTTTGCGGACCACCTTGCGGCGCTTCTTGGGATCGTCGCCCGCCTTGGCGAGGGCCTTCTCGTTCTCGATGACATGCTCGGGAGCCTGTGCGACCACAAAACCGGCGGTGTCAAAACCGGCCCGGCCCGCCCGGCCGGCGATCTGGTGGAACTCCCGGGCGCGCAGGGTACGCACCCGGTTGCCGTCGTATTTGGTGAGGGCGGTGAACAGCACCGTGCGAATCGGCACATTGACGCCCACCCCCAGCGTGTCCGTACCGCAGATGACCTTCAACAGGCCCGCCTGGGCCAGCTTTTCGACCAGTCGCCGGTACTTGGGCAGCATGCCCGCATGATGCACGCCGATACCATGACGGACGTAACGGGAGAGATTGCGGCCGAACTTGGTGGTGAAGCGGAAGTTGCCGATCAGCTCGGCGATCCTGTCCTTCTCCTCCCGGGTGCACATGTTGATGCTCATCAGCGACTGGGCGCGCTCGACCGCCTGTGCCTGGGTGAAGTGCACGATGTAGACCGGCGACTGCTTGGTCTCCAGCAGCTCGGTCAGGGTCTCGGTGATCGGGGTGGTGACGTACTCGTACGAGAGCGGGACCGGCCGGGTCGCCGAGCGGACGACCGCCGTCTCGCGGCCGGTGCGCCGGGTCAGATCCTTCTCGAACATCGAGACATCGCCGAGTGTCGCGGACATCAGGATGAACTGCGCCTGCGGCAGCTCCAGTAGCGGGATCTGCCACGCCCAGCCCCGGTCCGGCTCCGCATAGAAGTGGAACTCGTCCATCACGACCTGGCCGATGTCGGCGTCCTTGCCGTCCCGCAGCGCGATGGAGGCGAGCACCTCCGCCGTACAGCAGATGACCGGGGCGTCGGCGTTGACCGAGGCGTCGCCGGTGAGCATGCCGACGTTCTCGGTGCCGAACAGCTTGCACAGGTCGAAGAACTTCTCCGAGACCAGTGCCTTGATGGGCGCCGTATAGAACGTCACCTGGTCGTTGGCCAGCGCGGCGAAGTGCGCTCCGGCCGCCACCAGGCTCTTGCCCGAGCCGGTCGGTGTGGACAGGATCACATTCGCCCCGGAGACCACCTCGATCAGTGCCTCCTCCTGAGCGGGGTAGAGCGTGATGCCCCGCCCCTCGGCCCAGGTCGAGAAGGCCTCGAAGAGGGCATCGGGGTCGGCATGGCTCGGCATCTGATCGATAAGGGTCACCCCTCCATACTGCCTGGCCCCGGGCCCGATCAGAGAACCGGCCGGTCGAGCGGTTGATCATCGGGCATGCGAGATCGGCCTGCCCGGCCTGCCGGCCGGCAGCGAAGGTCACATCCGGCTTCCCCGCCCCCAGTTGCCGACAGGAAAGTGGGGTGGCGTCAGTGAACTGTGATGCCGATCTTGCGGCCGTTCCCGGGTGGCTTGGCGTTCTCGTACGAGCTCTTGATCTTGGCGTCGCTGGTCAGCAGATCGCAGTCGAGGGCTTCGCCGAGGGCGACGTACGAAGCGTCATAGACGGAGAGGATCGCCCCCAGGGTGGTCATGCGTGGCCATAGGAGCATGATGTCGTGCCGCACGATGGGGAGTTTGCTGTACTCGGCGGTGGCCTTGGTGAACAGGTCCTTGCCGAGTACGGGTGATTTTCCTCTGGAGCCCCTGGACAGGCGCACCAGGTTGGACAGGATCTCGGTATCCAGCAGGTAGGGGGCGGCCAGGCCGTCCTCCTCTTTGAGACGGGCACGGATGGCGCTGCCCCGGGGTCCGGTATCGGTGAGGGCGTGGACGAGCGCGGCAGCGTCGATGACGATCAACGGCGCTCCCGGCCCTCTTGGGTGAGGGCAGCGATGTCGATGCCGGTGAGGTCCGTGCCGGCGATGGCCTCCATCCGCTCGACCGCTTCGGCGAGGCTTGGAGTGGTCGCCTCCCGGGTGAAGACGTCGATGAGGAATGCCTGAAGGGACTTGCCTGCCTTGGCGGCCTTGAGTTTGAGTCCATCGGCGATGGGGTCGGGCACGTCTTTGACGGTAATCGCAGTCACGCCTGCATTTTACCTACTGAGCCTGCGTTTCGCATGTCCCACCGCGCGCGGTGATCGCGACGTTGGTGGGTGCCGCGGTCCGGACCCGAGATGGCGCTGCCGACCCGCGTCAGCGAGGGTGGACCGGGCCCTCCAGGAGTTCGGCCAGCAGACCGCCCAGCACCTCGCGCTGCTCGGCGGTCAGCGGGGCGAGGAGATCCTCCACCGCCGCCCGCCGGGCCTCGCGCAGCGCCCGCAGCGTCGCCCGGCCCTGGTCGGTGAGCTCGATCCGGATCACCCGGCGGTTCGAGGGATCGGGCACCCGGCGCACCGCGCCGTTCGCCTCCAGGGCGTCGACCAGGGTGGTGACCGCCCGGGGGACCACTTCCAGGCGCTCGGCCAGATCCGCCATCCGCGGGGGGGTCTCATAGTGCGCGACGCCGCGCAGCAGCCGGGACTGGGCGGGTGTGATGCCGATCGGATCCAGATAGCGCTTCTGGGTCCGGTGGAGCCTGCGGGTCAGACGCAACAACTGCTCCGTGAGCAGGCCGGACGAGTCGGGGGCGGCGGTCATCGGCCCAGGCTATCAGGAGAATATTCATAGTGAACATAGGTAACAATGAGCTATGCTCTGCATGGCGCTCGACGATGCGCCTCCCGTGCCGCTGCCCCCCACCTCACTGAAGGAGCCCATGCGCCCCGACGACATCGACCGGACCCCACCACCCCACCACCCCCCCGACCCGGAGCAACCCGCCCAAGTGCGGCGGATTCTCCGGCTGTTCCGTCCCTACCGCGGCCGGCTGGCCTTCGTGGGGCTGCTCGTCGCCGCCTCGTCCCTGGTCACGGTCGCCTCGCCGTTTATGCTGCGCGAGGTCCTGGACGTCGCCATCCCGCAAGGGCGCACCGGCCTGTTGAGCCTGCTGGCCCTGGGGATGATCGCCGCCGCGCTGGTCAACAGCGTCTTCGGCGTGCTGCAGACGCTGATCTCCACCACGGTCGGCCAGCGGGTGATGCACGATCTGCGGGCCGCGGTCTACGCCCGGCTGCAGAGCATGTCCCTGGCCTTCTTCACCCGGACCCGCACCGGAGAGGTGCAGTCCCGCATCGCCAATGACATCGGCGGCATGCAGGCCACCGTCACCTCCACCGCGACGTCCCTGGTCTCCAACCTCACCGCCGTGGTCGCCGCGGTGGTCGCGATGCTGGCCCTGGACTGGCGGCTGACGCTGGTCTCGCTGCTCCTGCTGCCGGTGTTCGGATGGATCAGCCACCGCGTCGGCCGTGAGCGCAAGAAGATCACCTCGCAGCGGCAGCAGCAGATGGCGGCCATGGCCACCATGGTCACCGAGTCGCTGTCGGTCAGCGGCATCCTGCTCGGCCGCACCATGGGCCGGGCGGAATCGCTCACCGAGACGTTCACCAAGGAGTCGGAGCGACTGGTGGGGCTGGAGATCCGGGCCGGCATGGCCGGCCGGTGGCGGATGTCCGTGGTCGGCATCGTGATGGCCGCCCTGCCCGCCCTGCTCTACTGGGCCGCCGGCCTCGCCCGGCAGACGGGCGGCCCGGAGGTCTCCCTGGGCACCCTGGTGGCCTTTGTCTCCCTGCAACAGGGCCTGCTGCGGCCCACGGTCAGCCTGCTGACCACGGGCGTGCAGATACAGACCTCGCTCGCGCTCTTCCAGCGCATCTTCGAATACCTCGACCTGCCTGTGGAGATCACCGAACCGGAGAAGCCGGTGCGGCTGGAGCGGATCCGCGGCGAGGTCCGCTTCGAGGAGGTCGCCTTCTCCTACGATGCGTCGGGCGCCGCGCTCAGCGGCATCGACCTGGTGGTGCCGGCCGGGAGCAGCCTGGCCGTCGTCGGCCCGACCGGGTCCGGCAAGAGCACCCTCAGCCAGCTGGTGCCCCGGCTCTACGACGTCACCGGCGGCCGGGTCCTGATCGACGGAGTGGATGTCCGCGACCTCGACTTCGCCACCCTGTCCCGCGCCATCGGCGTGGTCGCGCAGGAGACCTACCTCTTCCACGCCTCCGTCGCGGACAACCTGCGCTTCGCCAAGCCCGATGCCACCGAGGAGGAGATCCACGCCGCCGCCCGGGCGGCTCAGATCCACGACCACATAACCGCCCTGCCCGATGGCTATGACACCGTGGTCGGTGAGCGCGGCCACCGCTTCTCCGGTGGCGAGAAGCAGCGGCTGGCCATAGCCCGCACCATTCTGCGCGACCCTCCCGTCCTCATCCTGGACGAGGCGACCTCCGCGTTGGACACCCGCACCGAATACGCCGTGCAGCAGGCCATCGACGCACTGTCCGCGGGGCGTACCACGATCACCATCGCGCACCGGCTCTCCACCATCCGTGACGCCGACCAGATCGTCGTCCTCGACGCCGGGCGCATCGCCGAGCGCGGCACCCATCGCGAACTCCTCGCGGACGACGGGCGCTACGCCGCCCTGGTGCGGCGCGATGCCCGGGTCACGGCGCCGGTGTGAGGAGAGGGCGCGGTTCGCCCGACACCAGAATCACCTCCAGGCGGCGCGGCCCATGCACCCCCTCGACCCGGTCCAGTTCGATGTCACTGGTCGCCGAAGGCCCCGAGATCCAGGTCAACGGCCGTGCAGGGGCGAGCCGTTCAAGGGCCTGCGGCACCGAGTCCACGATCTGGTCGGCGATGCGCACCACACACAGATGGTGGTCGGGCACCAGGCTGATACGTCGGCGCCCCTGGTCCGGGCCCCCGTCCAGGACGATGGTTCCGGTCTCGGCGATCGCCAGCGCACAGCCGGTGACCACGGCGTCCATGGCATCCAGTTGATGTGGTGTCAGATCGGGGGAGTCGATGACGAGCTCCACCGCCGCCCGGGCCGGCCAGCCGCCGGGCAGCCCGGCCGGGACGACCACCCGGCGCGCGCCGCGCCGTGCCAGCAGGTCCGCCAGCAGCGCGGGCAGCCGCTCCGCCGTCGAACGGTGCACATCGGCGCGGTAGTCGAGGAGGTTCTCGGCGAGCAGCACGGCCGACTCGGCGGGTGTCCGTCTGCCATGGACGCGCACATAGTCGCGGGCGACCGGGTGGTCGCCGGGCCGCTCATGGGACGGCACATCCGCCAGCGCGCGCCGCACCCGGCCCAGGATCCGCTCCCTGCCGTCCGGCGGGCCGTTTATGAGGCACCGCCCCGGGTGCGGGCCCACCAGTCGCGGAACGATTCGGGCGGCACCTCGGGCAGCGTACGGGTGTCCGACCAGGCCCGGCCGGGTCCCGGTAGCCGCCGGGGGTGGAACCGCCGGGTGCGGGCCGCGAGCCGTTGGCCCCGGCGCAGCACGCCGGGATGGTCCAGCGCCCAGGCCGCGGCCGCCAGCACGGTCCGTTCGGCGGCGTGCCCGCGGGCGGGCTTGATGACGGTGCGGGTGCCGCGGATCGTCACCTCGCCGCCCTCGGCGACCCGCTCGCGCAGCCGGACCAGGACCTCCGGGATGTCGATGGCGACGGGGCACACTTCATAGCAGGCGCCGCACAGCGAGGAGGCGAATGGCAGCGACTCCTCCAACGGGGAGGCGAGTCCGCGCAGTTGCGGGGTGAGGATCGCGCCGATGGGGCCGGGGTAGGGCGAGCCATAGGCATGGCCGCCCGCGCGCTCGTAGACGGGGCAGACATTGAGGCAGGCCGAGCAGCGGATGCAGCGCAGCGTCTGGCGGCCCACCCGGTCGGCCAGGACATCGGTGCGGCCGTTGTCGAGCAGCACCAGGTGGAAGGCGCTCGGCCCGTCGCCGTCGGTGGTGCCCGTCCACATGGAGGTGTAGGGGTTCATCCGCTCCGCGGTGGCGGAGCGGGGCAGCAGCTGGAGGTAGACCTCCAGGTCGCGCCAGGTGGGCACGGTCTTCTCCAGGCCGACCACGGAGATCAGGGTGTCCGGGAGGGTGAGGCACATCCGGCCGTTGCCCTCGGATTCGACCACCACCAGGGTGCCGGTCTCCGCCACCATGAAGTTGGCGCCCGAGACGGCGACCTTGGCCCGCAGGAACTTCTCCCGCAGATGCAGCCGCGCCGCCTCGGCGAGATCGGCGGGCCGGTCGGTCAGCCCTTCGGGAGCCGGGCGGCCCCAAGCCGCCATCCGGTCGCGGAAGATGTCGCGGATCTCCCCGCGTCCACGGTGGATCGCGGGGACCAGGATATGGGACGGCAGATCGTCGCCGAGCTGCACGATCAGCTCGGCGAGGTCGGTCTCGTACGCCCGGATGCCCGCCCGCTCCAGCGCCTCGTTGAGGCCGATCTCCTGGGTCACCATGGACTTGACCTTGACGATCTCGCGCTCGCCGGTGGCCCGTACCAGACCGGTGACGATGCGGTTCGCCTCGGCGGCGTCGGCCGCCCAGTGCACGGTGCCGCCCGCGGCGGTCACCTTCTCCTCCAACTGCAGGAGGTAGTGCTCGAGATGACGGAGCGTCCGGTCCTTGATGGCGGCTCCGGCGGCGCGCAGCTGCCGCCAGTCGTCCAGCTCGGCGACGGCCCGTTCCCGCTTGGCGCGAATGGTGCGGGTGGCGTGGCGGAGGTTGGCGCGCAGCCGTTCGTCCCGGGTCGAGACGGCGGCGGCCCGCGGGAACGAGGGCATCCCCAGCTGGGTGCGGCCGGCCGTCACCAGAGGTCTCCCCGGGTGCTCGCCAGGATCTCCGCGATATGGACGGGCCGCACGGAGGAGCCCTGGCGGGCCAGGGTGCCGCCGATGTGCATCAGACAGGAGTTGTCGACGGCGCACACGGCCCGGGCGCCGGTGGCGGTGATGGCGCGCGCCTTGTCGGCACCCATCGCGGCGGACACTGCGGCGTTCTTGACTGCGAAGGTGCCGCCGAAGCCACAGCACTCCTCGGCCTCGGCGAGCTCCGTCAACTCCAGCCCCCCGACGTGCTCCAGCAGCTTCCGGGGCCGTTCGCCGAGGCCCAGCGCCCGCAGCCCATGACAGGTGGGGTGGTAGGTGACGGGGTAGGGGAAATATGCGCCGACATCCGTCACTCCCAGCACATCGACCAGGAACTCGGTCAGCTCATGGGTCCGGCCCGCCACCTTTGCCACGGCCTGGTCCCCGGCGGCGATCCGGGGGTACTGATCCCGGACCATGGCGGCGCAGGAGCCGGACGGGGTGACGACGTAGTCGTGCTCCCGGAAGGCGGAGACATACCGGCGGACCAGCGGTGTGGTGCGGCGCCGGTGGCCCGTGTTGAAGAACGGCTGGCCGCAACAGCTCTGTGCCATCGGGAAGTCCACCGTCACCCCGAGCCGCTCGAGGAGGGTGACGACGGCCCGTCCGGTGCGGGGATAGAGGATGTCATTGACACAGGTGACAAAGAGCGCGACGCGCATGGGCTCCTCGCGGTGACGGTGATCGTCTGCCGCCTCATACTGCCGCAGCGGCCGACGGTGGGGAAGGACCGTCCACCGATGTGGCCAACAGCGCCCTGATCTCCCGCACCGCCGCGCGTCCGGCCCGGCTGGCGCCGATGGTGCTCGCCGAGGGCCCGTACCCGCCGATCACCTCGGCCGCCGGCCGGGAGTCGTCCGTCCCGGTCAGCGGCATGCCCGGCAGCGCGTGCATGCCGTGCACCCTGCCGTACGTCAGGGTCGGCCATACGAAGATGGACGCATGACCAATGGCTTCCGCACCCAGGTACTCGACCTCACCACCGGCTCCACGGAGACCGTGTACGACCTCACCGGCCACTGCGAGGCGTTCCTGCACGAGGCGGCGGCCGGCCGCGATGGGCTGCTCCATGTTTTTGTCCCGCATGCGACGGCCGGTGTCGCGATCCTGGAGACGGGCGCGGGCAGCGACGACGACCTGCTGGCCGCGCTGCACGACCTGCTGCCGGCCGACGACCGCTGGCGGCACCGCCACGGCAGCCCCGGCCATGGGCGCGACCATGTGCTGCCCGCCCTGGTGCCGCCGCATGCGACCCTGCCGGTCCTCGCCGGACGGCTGGAACTGGGCACCTGGCAGTCCGTGTGCCTGGTCGACACCAATGTCGACAACCCGGACCGCCAGGTACGGCTCACCTTCCTCGGCTGACCTCTCCCGGCCGGGCCGTCAGGTCCGGCCCCGGAGTGTCAGTGGAGTGTCAGTCCCGCTGGGCCAGTGCGGGAAGCTGACGCAGCTTCACCTTGGTGGTGGTGTTGAACGCGTAGTCCAGCATCTTGACCGCGTCCGGGTAGCGCTTGGCCGGGTCATTGAGGATGACACCCACGACCGTGCGCTTGCCGCGCTGTGCGGCGAACACCAGGCACGGCCCGGCGGCGGTGCCGGTGCCGGTCTTGATGCCGATGGCGCCCTGGTAGGAGCCGAGCAGCTTGTTGGTGTTGTACCAGGTGTAGGTGCGGTTGACGTTCGCGGCCTTCTGGCGGGTGCTGGTCGACTTGACGACCGCGCGGAGCGTGCTGCTGCCGAGCGCGTGCTGCCCCAGCTTCGCCAGGTCGCGAGGCGTGCTGTGGTTGTCCCCCTTGTCTGATATGCCGTCGAAGGAGTCGAACTTGGTGTTCTTCAGGCCGAGGGCCGCGGCCCTCTTGTTCATCTGGGAGATGAACGACTTGGTGCGCGCGGCCTCGGTCTTGCCGGTGCCGAAGTTGTCGGCGAGCGCATATGCCGCGTCACATCCGGACGGGAGCATCAGGCCATAGAGAAGCTGACGTACCGTCAACTTGTCACCGGTGCGCAGGTCCGCGGTGCTCGCGCCGTTGCGCTGGACATAGTCGCGGTAGGACTGCTTGATGGTGATCTGCTTGTTGAGATTCACCCCGCGGGTGTCCAGGACCACCACCGCGGTCATGATCTTGGTGGTGCTGGCCATCTGCCGCTTGACGTCGGCGTCCTTGCCCCACAGCTGGCGGTTGGCACCGCTGTCGAGCAGGAAGGCCCCCTTCGCCGCGATGCCCGACGGGCCGCTCGCGGCCTCGGCGGTGGCCGCCGGTATCGCGACCGCGCAGGCGGCGGTCGACGCGGTCAGTGCGACTGCCCACCGGCGGGCCGGTCTTCCCCCATGTCGCTGCATATACATCCCATTTCCATGCTGTTATCTCGTTTGCCGAACGGACCGGCCGATACTCCCACCCGTCGCCCCCCGAAGGGAAACCGGGACCGTCGAGATGCCTCCCCCGCCCGGCCGCGCACCGCAGGACTTTGACGGCTGAACACCTGGCCCACAGGCCGGACCAGGGCTCAGCCACCCGCCCGGCCGGCCCGTCCCACCGACTCCACCAGCGGCACCATCCGGTAGGGCACCCGCTCGCGCAGCACCATTTCGGTGCGGGTGCGCACCACGCCCGGCATCCGCACCAGCAGCTGGATCACGTCCTCCAGATGGGCCGCGTCCCGCGCCACCACGCGCGCCATCAGATCGCCGCCGCCCGTGATCGAGAACGCTTCGATGATCTCCGGCACCTCGGCCAGCGCGTCCGCCACCGGGTCCAGACGGCCCTGGGTGACCTCGATATGGACGAACGCCAGCACCGGATGACCGAGCGCGGCGGCGGAGAGCCGTGGCCCGGTGCCGGTGATCACGCCCGTGCGCTCCAGCCGGTCCAGCCGGGCCTGGAGGGTGCCGCGCGCGATGCCCAGCAGCCGTGCGTACTCGCGGACCGAGGTACGCGGCCGCTCCAGCAGCAGCCTGAGGATCTTTGCGTCCAACGCGTCCACGGCCATGGGTCAACGGCTCCCCTGTGGTCGGCATGTGTGGCCGGTCACTGTACCAATGGCCCAGCTTTCTTCGTGGTGCCGCCAGGGCATCAGAAGCACTCGTCCAGCAGCTGGTAGAAGGCCAGCCGCTCCTTGTCGACCCGGTCTTCCCCATAGCGTTCGACGAAACGTGCCACGCAGGCCGGACCGAACCACGGGTCCTCCTCGCGGCCGAGTTCCCTGATCGCCAGGGCGAGATCGGCATGCCGGTCCGCGCGGCCGAGGCGGCCGACGTCGATGACCCCGGTGAGCCGGCCCGTCCCGGGGTCCAGGAGCACATTGTTGGGGCAGAGGTCGCCATGGCATACGACGAGATCCTCCGTCGCCGGGCGAGTGCGCGCGAGCTCGTCCAGCAGTCGCCGGCCCGACCAGCCCTGCCGCTCGTCCTCGAGGGCTTCCAGATCCACCAGTCCGGCTTCGACGTTGTGGGCCGCCTGCGGCATCGTCACCGCCAGGCTCTGGTCGAACGGGCAGTCGGCGACGGGAAGTTCATGCAGTCGGCGAGCCACTTCGGCCATGACCGCGGCCACCGCCCGCCGTTGGCCCGCGGGCCACTCCGCCGCTGCGGAGACGCCCGGTACGGCTTCGGTGACCAGCCATGACCCGCTGTCGTCGGACCCCAGGTCGACCACCCGCGAGGTGGGAACGCCTCGCTCGGCCAGCCAGCGCAGGCGATCGGCCTCGGCCTTGAGGTCGGGACCGGGAGCCGTCCCGCTCTGCCGGGGCACGACCTTCGCATAGAGCTCGGACGCGCCGGAGAGCCGGTGGACGAAGGCGCCCGAGTCGCCATCGGTGACGGGGGTCCAGAGATGGCCGGGGTAGCGATTCCGTAGTGTGTTGTTCATGGTCACATCTTGGCCGGGTCTCGCCGCGCCGGGAATGGGAATAAGCAATTCCGGCGGTGCCGGGATTCATTCGCCGGGTACGTGTTTCTGCCGTTCCGCATAGCGGTGAAAGCTCCGTACAAAGGGCGAGTCATAGGCGCGGGCCAGGCGTAGGAGAAACTCCCGCTCGTCCCCGAGGGTGTGGCTGTTCACCCGGAACGGGGCGTTCGGCTGGGGCCGTTGGGGGAGCCCGGCGAGTTTGGCGCGGCGGGCCTCGCCGAGCTCGCAGGCCAGGACGGTCACCTCGAGAGACCCTCCGGAGAGGCCCGCGGCGGCCGTGTACCGCCGGGCGAGCCCGGGAACGGACGGGCCCGCGTAGCCGCGCAGGGCGAGGATGGCGTCATGGGTCTCGATGACTTTGCGGTACTCGAACAACTCCCATGGATGGCGCGGCAAGAGGACCTCCCGGATGCGGGACCGCGGTTTCATCAGGGCGACCTGCGGTGCCGCGTCGACCAATTGCCGCCATAGCGGCCACAGCCGCCAGACGGTCCGGAAGCTGGTGGCGGCGCGGACGGTCACTCCGGCAGCCGCCTGAAGCCTGCCCAGTACCCCGTCTGGTTCGTCCCTGCCGCGCCGGTCACCGGCACGTATCAGGCTCGCCAGCATCTCCGCCTCCTGCTCCTGCCGCGTGGTGTAGCTGGTACGTGCCAGGAGGCGCCGGACGACGCCCGGATCGAGGTCGGCGAGGAGGCCCGCCGGGCCCAGGCCGCCGCTCACGGCATGGTGGTCGAAGAGCATATGGCCGATCTCGTGCAGCACGATGTGTTCCTGGTGGAGCCGTGCCGTGTGGTGCTCGAAGAATATGTGGTCGTCACTGGCGGTCGCGAGCCATAAGCCACAGGCTCCGGCCATGGCGGCCTGACGGGGTAATGGGTGCAAGTGCAGTGGTCTGCCGCGCTGTTGGGCAATGCGGCGGCAGAGGGCGTCGATGGAGAAAGGGCGGGGGAGGTCGAACTGGTCCAGTTTTGCCTTGCAGTGGCGGCGCAGTTGGACATACCTGTGTGGCATGGAGGGTCCCTGTCAATCCTTCCTCGGACAGCAATGGTGTGTGCCGGAAGGTCATCGGCCGCACGGCGGCGGGGAGCGGAGCCCGGGGCGTGCCCCATGGATCGGCACCCGCCCCGGTGCCCGCGGCCGTCGGCGTCCTGCCGGTTCACACCCGGCAGGACGGCGGCTCAACCGTTCGCGGCCTCGTCATCCTCTACGGACGAGAGGTTCTGCACCTTGCGGACTTCATTCACCATGGCCAGCAACGCGTCCAGCGCCGCCGGTGACAACCCCTGCGCCCGGAGCGCCAGGTTACGGACCCGGGCGTCACGCAGCGCGGCGGCCAATTTGAGCTGGGAACTGACCCGTTGGGCCACTTCCTCGCTGATGAAGTACTCCGGGGGCACGCCGAAATACTCGGCCAGGACGTCGAGTTGCTCCAGGGTGACGTTGCGCTTCTTCCCGGTGGCCAGCTCCCACAGATAGGTGCCGGAAATCGTGCCACCTGTGGTCTCGCGGATCTCCTTGGCAAGGCGGGCATACCCGGGCCGCCTGCGTTCATCGGGGTGGAGGGCGGCGATCAGTTCATTGAGCCGCTGGTCGAATTTGCGCACCAAGGGACGGTCGGCCCGGTCGGATGCCGATGGGTTGGCATTCATGCGCCGTCCTTACCCCGATGATCTGCGATGGACCGAACACCCGCTCAAGCGGACAGCCTGCGCCGTCAACCACTACCACCAATCAACCCTGTTGACAATCGATCCCCTCGCGGTCGGCGGAACACCTCGTGCGTGTCGTCGACCTTCGACCGGATGCCGGCGCGGAGCCGGCCGCCCGCCTCCTCGACGGCCCGCCGCAGCGCCGCCTCCTGCTCGGCGTCCTGGCCGTGGGGAACGACTTCGAGGTCCGCCACCAGCGGTGCGAGCAGCCCGGCCGCGTCCAGCCGGGTGGCGTACCGGTGGGCCAGGTGCTGTTTGCAGCGGCGGTGCGCCTTGGGTGCCGCCAGCAGCGTCCGCGCGACCTCGACGGCGTTCGCCGCGGTGATCACCAGATGGGGCGCATGCCGCCGGACCAGGCCGGCGAGCGCCTCGTCCGCCGCGACCGCCTCCTCCTCGAGCAACTCCCAGATGTCCGCGCGGGGCAGCAGGGCAACGGCCAGGGCGTCCGCCCAGGGGGCATGCGGGCGGGCGGCGAGTATCCCGGCCGCCGCCCGGGGGTGGCGGGCAGCGAGGAAGAGCGCCAGCTGCCGGACCCTGTTGAACACCTGCGCCCAGCCGGCCGGAGCATGTTGCCCCGCCAGTTCCGCCAGCGAGCATGTGAGGTCGTCCAACTGCTGCACCGCCGCCTCGGCCTCCTTCTCCACCAGGCGCAGCACCGCCTCCCGGGTCCAGGGGTCCGTGCAGAGCATGCCGATGGCCGTGCCCAGCGGGAGGGTCTCCAGGGCCTGGTACTGGGGCGAATCGTCGTACCGGATCCGGTAGTCGAGCAGGGCGGCGAAGACCGGACGCCACCGAGGGTCGCGGAAGACGTCCGCCAGGTCGGCGACTTCCTCGTTCGGCACATAGGAGAAGTCGTAGGAGCCGTCGAAGAGGGTCCGCAACAGGCCGAGAACCAGCCGCATATGGTCGTGGTCGAAGCGGGCCGCCGGGCCGGCCGGCCGGGCCTCGATGCGCAGCGTCCAGGTGCCCGCCGACAGCAGCCGCTCGGTGCGGAAGACGACGCCGGGGAACCAGTGGCCGAAGCGGTCGAGCAGCACCTCGAAGGCCAGCAGCCGGCCGGTTTCCTCCGCGGTGACATCCGGCTGCTCGCTCCACTCGGCCTCGATGCGGTCGGGGGTGAAGAGCAGGCTCGCCTTGTGCAGGGACAGCGGCACATCGAGCTCGAAGGAGTCCCGGGTCAGCCGGAGCAGTTTGTTGCCGCCCGGGCAGAAGCGGTCGGCGATGCGATGGAGCGCGGCGACTCCGCTGGGCGCCCGGTCGACCGGGTAGCGCTCGGTGGTGGCCAGCAGCCACTGGTGAATGGCGTTGTGCAACCGGTGCGGGTTGGCCGGCGGCCGCGGGGTCGTGGTGGCGCGGGCGGCGCCGTCCAGCAGCCGTCGCCAGGAGGCGTTCTCCTCGATGGTGTAGTCGGTGGCGGGCGCGCCGTCCCGCCAGGCCGCGATCCATGAGGCGAAGACCCCCATGGCCCGTGCCTCGTGCGGCGAGGGACCGAACCCGGCGGCCAGTTCCAGCCAGGCGGACAGCACCCCGAGATAGGCCTGGTGGAGTACCGGCCCGGGCCGTTCCACCAGCTCCAGCAGGATCCGCTTGAGGGCGGCGTCATAGCTCTCGATCAGATCGCACCGGGCGAGCCGGAGCAGGAAGCCGTCGTCCCCGTCCAGCAGCGGACCGGCGGTGTACGACCGGTGGGCCACGGCCAGTTCGCCGGCCCGGCGGGGAGCCTCGGCCGGGGCGGCGGCGGCCAGCGCGACCCGGCCGCGCTCCAGGGCGAGATGGCGCTCGGCAAAGCCCTTGTCCCCGGCGGCCGCCGCCACCAGACGGGCCGTCTCGCCCGGCGGCAGGGAGGACCGCCGGGCCAGACCGCAGAGCTCCACCGTCGCGTCCGGGTCGGCCAGCGGCAGGGCGGCCAGCAGCCGCAGCGGGACCTCGGTGCGCTCGCGGGCGGAGTGGACATCCAGCGCCGCCATGGCGTCGGCGAGCGAACGCACCGCCGCCGGCACGGACCGCGCCGCATGGCCGGCGCCGCCGTCCGCCAGCGCGAGGGCCGTCGGCACCAGCCGCCGCAGGACCGCGTCGGAGATGTCCGGCCGCCCGTCGAACCGGGCGAGTTCCACGGCGAGCCGTACATCCGGGACGCCGCCGATCGTCGCGGCCAGCCGCTCCGGGGAGAGCAGGCGGGCACAGCGGGGCAGGACGGCCGCGATCCCGGCGGGATCCGCACTGCGGGCGGAAATCAGGCCGCGGACATAGGTGTTGGCCTCGTCCGGCACCGCGGCCAGCACCAGATCCGGGGCGATGCCCGTCGCCAGGGCGGCCTCGGCCGCCCGGGCCGTGAAGCCGGGCGAGGTCACCTCGGCGCCCTCGCGCAGGTGACACTCGGGGTCGGGCAGGAAACTGCGCTCGACCAGGCGCCGGGCGGCCGCCGGGGACAGATGCGGCAGCGCCCGCAGGCCGCCGAGCCCCGGCATCGCCTCCGGCGTCAACCGCCTGCCATGGGAGATGAGTTCGCCGGCCGCCCGGGCGCCGGACCGGCGGTCGGACAGCAGCCGGCACCCCGCCGGTACGGCGGCGACGCGGCGCGCCTCGGCCTGGACCTCGGGCGGACGGCCGGTGCCGAAGTAGCAGCGTTCCGCCCAGGGGTCCGCCAGCAGGTAGGAGGCCTGCTCCGGGACGTCCTCGGGCCTGCCCCGCAGCACGGCCACGCCGTACTGGCGGAACATCACCGCGGCATGCTCGGCCGGGCTGCCGCGTTCCACCAGGACGTGGCCGGTCGCGGACCGCTGCGCCGGGTCCATCCGCAGATACCGGTCCCAGGCGTCGTCCAGCCGGGTGGCGGTCAGGAAGCCGGTCGCGGTCACGGTGCGCGGCGGGATGAGGATGTCCGCCGGGCGCACCACGCAGTCGCGTTCCCACCGCCGGCGGGCGTCGTCGGTGAGGACGTGGAGCGTGGGCGCGGGGTCGAAGGCGAGCGCGGGCCGGACCTGGACCAGGTGCACGGCGTGGACCCGGGTGGCGCGCAGCGTCTCACCTCGCCACAGGTGGCCGCCAGGGTCGCCGGTGAGCCACACCAGGCTGTTGTCGGCCCGGTCCAGGCGCTGGGCGGAGGCGAACCCGAAGCCGAGGGACAACTGGCCGGTGACCCGGCCGCGGTGGCCGGCCTCGGTGAGGCCGGTGCCGGAGACCGTGCCCGCGTCGGTCTCCAGGACCCACTCGCAGTCGAGCCGTGCCATGCCGAAGTGGCGGTGCACCAGCCCGGTCCAGCGGGCGATCTCCTCGATCGCGGACGCGTCCGGCAGCGGTGTCTCGTCCGCGTCCGGCGGTGTGCCGGTGACGGCGGGGGCGATCAGCGGCTGGACGAAGGCGGCGATGGGGGCGGGCCGGTGGCCCGGTGCGGCGAGGCGCTGCTGAGCGAGGGCGTGGTCCCGGTAGCCGCTCCAGACCACGGCCGACACCGTGGCGAACAGGTCCGCCGGGGCGGAGCAGACCAGACTGTCGTAGCCGCCCGCGTTGATGTTGTGGTCCTGGTCCTCCGCTCCGGAGCTGCGCACGATCCAGGGCGCCGGGCCGCAGCGGGCGGCGACCCGGCCGGGCAGGCCGGGCCTGCGCAGCCGCAGGAACTCCGCATAGCCGGATTCAAGCCCTGCCGTTTCCGTCCTGGCGTCGTCCGGCCGGGTGCTCAGGAATTCTCTGGCGTCAGAGTCGTCCATCGGGAAGACCGGGAGCGCGATGGCCGCCAATTGCGGATGTGCGGAGAGTTGCAGAAGCCGTGCGCATTTGGCGCCGAATTCGCTGTCGGGATCTGCTGCTGGGCCGAGGGCCGATGGAGCGTCCATGGGAGTGTTGCCTGCCCCTTTCCGGTTCCGTTCCTGTTCCGTTGTGCGGTGCGGTGCGGTGCGGTGTAGTGGCGTGGTGTCAGCCGTCCAGGAGCCTGTCGAGCCACGCTCGGGTGGCCCGCGGGTCGCGCTCGGCCTCGCGCAGCCCGTCGATGACATTCCAGGCGGCGCGGTAGCGGGCCTCCTCGCCCACGGGGGTGTCCGAGGCGTATGGCGCGAGCTTGTGGCACACCCGGCCGAACCGCTCTTCCGCCTCGGCCAGGACGTCGGGGCCGAAGGCCGCGGAGACCGCCTGGTTGTCGCCCTCGTAGAAGAGGAGCCCCTCGTCACCGGCCGCCTGCCAGAGGGCGTCCGCCAACTCCTCGGTGGCGGGGACGAATTGGAAGAGGGAACCGTTGCCCGCCAGGTCGATGGGCAGCGAGGCCGCGGCCAGGGACGCACGGACGTGGCCGAGGAAACGGTCCCCCGCCTCCCGCACCGCCCGCTGGGGGCCACCGGTGGCCATCCGGGCCAGGGTGCGTTCGGCCGCGGCCAGCACCGTGGGTTCGAAGAAGGAGGTGTAGGACACCCTGCGCAGCGGCCCGAGCAGGGCACGGGAACCGCCTACGGCGGCCGTCGGGAAGCCGTTGGCCATGCCCTTGGCGACCACCCACACATCCGCGTCGAGCAGTCCCGCGGTGGACAGCCCGGGGCGGTAGCGCAGCCCCACCTTCACCTCGTCCACGATCAACGGGACGTCCGCCGCCGTGAGCAGCGCGCCCAACCGCCCGTACCAGCGCGGCGACAGATGCAGATGGTCGGGGGAGACGACCACCGCCGCGATCCGCTCGCGGTCGCGCAGCAGGCCGGCCAGCAGGTCGAGGTCGTAGAAGAAGTCGACCACGCCGTCCGCGTTGGGCTCCAGCGGTGCCCGGGGCGCGCGCCACATGGGGTCATAGCCGTGGTACCCCGAACTGAGCACCAGCGGGCGGCCGACGGACTCCCGCACCGCGAGCACCGCCGCGCGCACGGCCGCCGTTCCGGTCCGGAACAGACCGACGGTCTCGCCGCCGCACAACTCCAGCAGGCGGGAGGTGACATGGTCCAGCAGCGGGCTCCAGCCGGTGGCCGAGCCGGCCGCGCCGGTGGCCGCCCGGGCGACGGCCTCGGCGACCTCGGGATCCCCATGGCCCAGCAGGACCGAACCGCGGGCGTTGTCGAAGTCGATCCACCGCTTTCCGGTGCTGTCGGTGAGATGGGCGCCGCGGGCCTCGGTGAATATCCGCGGATTTCCCGCCGGATCCCTGGGACAGGTCGGTTTTTCGGCCAGCGCGGAAGGCATTTGCGTCATCGTCGGTCCTTTTTCGGTAGGGACATTGCTGGACGGGGCATGGCGCGCACACAGTCAGGACGGACCGGGAAATACCCCGAAGGGCAAGCGGAAAGGTGAGAGCGGAGACATGCGAACAGGCGAAACCGCGCCGTGCCGTCTTTTTGGCGCCGCCCTGCCCGCACTGCACCGGGCCGTTGCCCGGGCCGCCCGGGACGGCGATGCCGAAGCCCGTTATGCCTGCGCCTGTTTCATCGAGCAGATCCTCGCCGACACCGCCGCCTGCCGGGCCGCACCGGCCTCCGCACACACCCTGCTCGACGAGGTCAGGCAGGCAGGTGCGGCCCTCGCGCGGGACTTCGCGACGGATCGCGGACCGTCTCCGGCCGGCCCCTGGGCGGAGTTCCTCGAGCGCGCCATGACCGCCGCGGTCGCGCACACCGAGGCGCTGTGGCGCTCCGGTGCCGCCCGGGGCGACACCCGGACCGAGGCCCTGCTGCGGCACGCCACCGACTGGAAGACCCCGGAGTGCTACGCCTACGACCTCGCCGACCCCCGGCTGGTCCATGCCCAGGCCACCGGATGGCTCGCGGAACTCGGCCGTCGGACAGCGGTGTTCGTGGTGGGGGTGCGGACCGGCGGCTCCTATCTGGCCCCGCTGTGGGCCGCGGCCGTCGCGGCGGCCGGACGCGAGGCGGCCCCGTGGACCACCGTGCGCCCGCTTCGCCGGGACGGCAAGATCTCGCTGTGCCCGGCCGAGATCGACCGGCTCCCCCCGGCCCTCCCCGAGAACACCGTCATCGTCGCCGTCGACGACCAGCCGGACACCGGGGACACCGCGCGGGCGGTGTGGTCCCTGCTGGCCGGCCGCTTCCCCCGGGTACGCGACATCGTGTTGGTCTCCCCGGGCCGGGCGTACCGGGTGGACGCGGCCCGGGTGGACGCGGCCCGGGTGCGGCCCGTCGTGGCACCGACGCCCAAGGGAACCGGGCCGGTCCGTACGGACGCGGCCAGACTCTGGCAACTGCTCGGCGATCCGGGGCGTCTCATCGCCCGGGCGCGGTCCCGGGGCATCCTCCCGCCCGACGGCCCCGGCTACCGGCTCGCTCCGTTCCGGGGACCCTTTCACCAGACCCATGGCCCGGGCACGGACCCGGCCGGCAGCCCGGCCGGGCCGGGTCCGCACCGCATCAGCCCCCGCTCCAGGCCCTTTTCGCTCCTTCCGGACGACCCGCGGGACGGCCGCGCGCACCACTTCCGGTTCATCGGCACCGGCCCGCACGGCGCGCAGTGCGCCCAAGTCGCCGAAGAGCTGGCCGAGTTCCTGCCGCCCGTACGGCACTATCTCGACGGCTACCTGGTCACCGCCCAGGAGCCGGGGCTCCGCCCGCTCGGTCCCGGGCTGACGGCACTCACCGCCGGGCAGCGCCGGATGGTGTGGAGTGCCGTGGTCCGGTACTGGCGGGGCCTGGAGGCGCTGGGAGATCTGGGCGCGGTCGACCCCGCGGTCGGCTATGACCCGCGCGAACGCCTGGGCTCCGCGCTGGACCGGCTCCGCGGCCGGCTCTCCCGCCCGCTGCCCGTGGACAACGGCTGGCTGGACCGGCAGGTGCCCCGCCGGGCGGCCCTCGGCGGCCGCCGGGGCCGCCTGTTCCGCACCTCGCTGCCGTATGCGCACCAGGGATGGCACTGGCAGGTCCGGATGCCGGGCGGGCCGGACGGACCGCCGGCGGTGCGCCGTTTCGGGCTGGACTGGATCTGGGGCGGGACCGGCTGCCTGGAGTCGGAGATCGCCTCGTTCGTGGTGGAGAACCGCCTGGACGACGGCTGCCTGCGGGAGTTGCGCGCGGCCCTGGACGACGACCCGGTCTTCGACGCCGGACTCGACCTGGCGGGCGAGGCGCTGTACTGGCCCGCCAAGACCTGGCTGCGCCGCTGCCCCGCGCCCGGTGAGGACACCGCCCGGCGCATCACGGCCACGCTCGAGGACCTGGCGCATTACGTCTCCGGCCTGCATTGATCCGGTCGCCGGGCGGCGCCGGGCACCGCCCACACCCGCTCGGCGAGACCGCCCGGCGGGGCGGCCGCCCGGCGCGCGTGCAGCGTCACCTCCTGGACACACTCCTCGTCCGTCTGGCTCCCGTAGATGTACATCCCGCGCACCTTTTCCCGGAACACCGCCGAGATGTCGGCGGTCGCATACGGGGCCAGCCCCCGTTCCCCGGTCAGGAGCTTCTCGACGTCGGCCAGTGCATGCTGGGCGGCATAGGGAAGGTCCTCGTAGTACAGCCGCCGCACGCCGTCGCCCGCCGAGCGCCGGACGGCGTGGTGCACCAGCAGATGGTCGATGTGGCCGCCCACGGCGGCGGGCGCGAGCACCAGTTCGGGTCGCAGCTCTGCGATCGCCGCCGCCACGGCCCGGGTCACCGGCGTGCCCAGCGGATCCGCGGACACCCGCGCCGTCAGCTCGCTGTCGTCGTCGTAGCCCCGCAGGCCGGCATCGTCGAAACCGAGCGGCACATAGCGCTCCAGCCCGCGGGCCCGGCAGTAGCGCAGCTCCTCCTCCCGGCGGCGGGCGCTGATCACCCGCGGCCCGGCGGCCCGCAGCCGCCTGGGCAGCGACCACGCGGACCGGGTGAAGACGGTCAGCAGCACCGCCCGCGCCGAGCCCGCGCACGCCGCCAGCACACCGCCGCAGGAGTAGGCCACATCGTCGGGATGGGGGGAGACCAACAGGGTCCGCGCCGAGCGGAGTTCGGCCGTCAGATCCGCCATCTTCCTACCTCCCCGCGCCGGTTGTGCCCGGCCGGGCGGCGATGACCGCCGCATAGCGTCCGGTGACGTCCCGCCAGCCGGTGCGCGGGCGGGGGCGCGGGGCCACCGCCGCGCCGTGTGCGATGACCAGATCCAGCAGGGCATCCACCGAGGCGGCGCTCAGCGACGCAAAGTCCGTCAGGGCTCCGCAGTCGGCCAGGGTGGCCACCGGCAGCCCGAGCTGGACGGCCTCGGCTGCCGCGAAGTTGAAGGTCTCATGGAAGACGGAGGGCAGCATGAACAGCCGCGCGCCACCGAAGACCCGCTTCCCGTCGGTTCGGATGTCATAGGAATCGATGACCTCGAACGCGCCGGACTCCGCGTGGTCGCGCACCAGTTGCCGGGCCAGCCGGCCCTCCCTCGACCAGGTCGCGAAGATCACCCGGGTGGGCACCCCGGCCTCGCCCAGCCGCGTCAGACACCGCCGCGCGTCCTCGACCGGGGTCTTGCCCAGCTGGATCACCACCGGCCCCCGGGGATCGCGCAGGTCCCCGGGCGGCAGGTGGTCGGCGGCCCAGGGAATGCAGCTGCGCGCGGGGAAGCACCGGGTCCAGGGCAGATCGCGCAGAAAGACCTCGCGCATCGGCCCCTCCGGATGGGCCGCACCGGCCGTACAGCCAGCCGCGGCACCGGTCCGCGCCGCCGCGACGGGGGAGTGCACCGGGCAGGGCGGCGGCGTGCCCAGGCCGGGTGACAGGCGGCTGACGTCGTGCCAGATACGGATCACCCGCCGGTGCAGCCCGGGCCGGCCACGCCACTGGGCACCCTCGAACAGGGCGCTCTCCACCAGGGGAAAGACCGCGTCCACGCGCTCCCGGTCCACCCGCTTCGCGAGCCCGGCGAGGTCCGCCCCCTCCGTGCGGGAGTAGAAGTCCACCCGGATCCGGTGTGCCCGCAGCCCCTCGGTCAGCTGCCACAGGGCGGTCTCCACCCCGCCCCAGGTATCGCAGCCGAACCCTTCGTCATAGATCTCGAACAGTGCCCGGGCGAGCTCAGCCATGGACCGCCCCCTGCCGCCCGGCGGCGATCCGCGCGCAGATCTCCTCGACGACCAGCCGCCGGTTGCCCTCCGCCCGCAGGTCCAGGGTGCAGTCGAAGAACGACTCCAGGCGATTGACGATGCCGGCGTAGTCGCGATCGTCCACATCCAGCCGGCCGACGGCCGCGATGTGATCCGGCTCCTCACCCGTCTCGTCGCTCAGGCACTTGAGCACAAGCATCATGAGATCCGGGCCAGATGCGCCTTCGAATTGGCCACCACCAGGGAGCTGCATGGCTTCTGGGTTCCCTCCGGAGTGCGGTACACGGTCCTGTCCACGATGAAGACGCCGGTGTTGCTGATCTTGAAGCGGGCCGAGAGCAGAAAGGAGTCGTCCAGCCGCAAGAGCTCCATCAGCAGCGCCTGGATCGTCTCCGCATGGGAGACGAGGACGAACCCGGCCGCCCGCCCGTCCCCGCAGCGGTCCCGCAGAAACCGCCGCACCCGTGCGCGCTGCGCCGCCCAGCTCTCCACCCCGGCGATCTCCTCCCCGGTGCGCCGCAGCCTGGCCTCGAGCACGGCGTCCCACTCCCGGACCGTCAGGGGGCGCGGGAACCGCCGGGGGGCCAGCACCTCGGCCAGCAGCGGATCGGGCCGGGCCGTCAGGCCCAGCCGGCCGGCCAGCGGCTCGGCCGTGCGCAGGGCCCGCCGCTGGGGGCTGGTGTAGAGGCGGTAGGACGGCTCGCCGGGCGGGCCCGGCCAGGACGTGCGGTCCCGGGCCAGGTGCCCGGCGAGGGCCCGGGCCTGTTCCTCCCCCAGCGCCGTGAGGCCGGCGTCCGGGTCGTGGCCGGTCATGAGATCGTCGTCGCGCAGGACGTTGACCTCGGCCTGAGCGTGCCGCACCAGCAGGAACCGCTGGGCCGCAGTCATAGCGGTCATACGAGGGGCAGCGGGATCCGGCCCTCGGGCACCCGCATGCGCGGCCGGGAGTTGTTGAACTCCTGGTTGGCGATGCAGGTGCCGCAGGGCCAGTTGTCGAACTCCCGGATGTCGCCGAACTCGTGGTAGAGGTGCTTGGGGACCGAGTAGCAGTCGCACTTGACCATCTCGATCCGGTCGTCGGAGACCGAGTAGGTGTAGCCGTTGGTGATCTGGTCGCAGACCGCGTCGCGCACCCCGGTCTCATGGATGTGGTTCCAGCGGCGGAAGTACTCGGACGGGGCGAGGAATTCGGCGGGGTGCAGGTCCTCGTGGCGCAGATTGACGGTCAGCGGCCGGCCCTTGAAGGCGAGCAGCGGCATGATGTGCAGCAGTCCCCGGTAGCCCCGGGAGGACAGCAGGTCGATGAACTCGTTGACCTCGTCCAGGGTCTGGTCGTGGTAGACCATCTGCAGTTCGGCGCCCAGGCCGACGGCGGCGTCGAGGATGCGGTCCACCTGCCCCTGGTCCAGGCCGCGTTTGGCGTTCATCCGGGCGGTGTGGCCGTCGACGGAGAAGACCCACATCAGGTCCTCCCGCCCCGCCAGGCAGCGCGGCAGCCGGGTGCCGTTGCTCAGCGCCTCGATGTGCAGGCCCTCGGCGGCACACCGCTGGAGGTGGTCCAGGATCCTGGGGTAGAGGGCGATCTCGCCGTTGGACTCCACCCGGAAGAGCGTGTTGTCCGGCTCGTACCTCTCGAAGATCCGGTCCAACGAGGCGATGGTGGCGGCCTGGTCGACCTTGATCTTCTTGACCTCGCAGTAGGTGCAACGGAGGTTGCAGGCACCGTCGATGACGATATTGCGATAGGTGCGGATGCGCCGGGTGCGCGGCGGCCAGTCGGCTGGTGTGTTCATGGTCTGGGTCTCCTCTTCCGTGCCGGGTCACACCCGGGCGGCGTGCAGGACACGCCCCAGGTGGGAAGCGACGGCCCCGCTGGTGCGCAGGGCATGGGCCTGGATGGTCAGCGTGGGGTTGAGGCCACCGGGGTACGGCATAAAGCTGCCGTCCACGATGTAGACGTTGTCCGCGGAGTGCACCCGTCCCCAGGGGTCCACCACGGAACGGGCCGGATCACGGCCCGCGCGGCAGGTGCCGTGCAGATGCGAACTCCCCTGTGCGCAACCGGAGTTGCGGTGCACGGTGGCGCCCGCTCCGGCCGCCCGCAGCAGCCGGTCGCAGCGTCCGGCCAGATAGCGCAGCCGGTCGAGGTCGCGCGGGTCGGGCGTGTAGTCGATGACGACGGCCGGCATGCCGTGTTCATCGAGGTGGCGGGAGAGACGCACCCGGTTGTCCAGACTGGGGTGGTCGGCGAGGATCGTCTCCACCCTGAGCTCCAGGGCGTCGCGTACGATCCGGTGCGCCCGGTCGCGCTTGGACTCGTAGATCAGGCCGCCGACGCCGGTGGGGCAGTCGGCGTCCAGGTAGTGGTCGAGGAATGCCACGGTGGAGAACGGGCCGGTGTTGGTGTGCGGGTCCGCGAGGACCTCGGGCGGGGCCTGGACCGTCCCGCTGACATACCGGCTGAGCTTCATGCACAGCCCCCGCCCGACCATCCCGGAGTGGTTGCCGACGCCCTGCGGCGAGTGGGGCGTACGGGAGCGCAGCAGCAGGGCGGCGGACTGAATGGCGTTGCAGGCCAGTACGAAGACGCGGGCCCGGACCCGGTGCGCCCGGCCGGTGAACCGGTCCAGGCAGCGCAGGGCGGCGGCCTCACCGGCCCGGTCCTGTTCCAGGGCCAGCCCGCGGACGCCGGTGCGCAGGGTGAAGTTGGGGTGACCGGCGAGCGGGGCGAGGAAGACGGAGAGCGCATCGCCCTTGGCGCCGGTGGGGCACTGGTGGCTGATGCACAGCGAGTCCCGCGCACAGGCCGGGCGCCCTCGGTGGGCGGTGCGGTTGACGGCCAGCGGGGTCGGAAAGGGGCGGTAGCCCAGGGATTCGCCCGCGGTGTGCAGCACGCGTCCGGCCGGGGACGGCGGGTGGGCGGGGCCGCGGCCGTGCGGTCCGCCGTCCGCCTCCCCGGGGTGCGGGCCGCCGCACACGCCGAGCCGCCGCTCCAGCACCTCGTAGTAGGGCGCGAGGTCCGCCAGGGTGTAGGGCCAGCGCACCTCGGTGCCGCCGGTGTGGATGAGCTCGCCCGGGTCGAAGTCGAAGGGCTGGTAACGGAACGAGGCACCGCCGTAGAAGACCGTTCCGCCGCCGAGGTTGGAGGTGGTCCATGGCCACCCCTCGTCGGTCCACCGGCCCTCGTCGTCCCGTGCGACGGCCTGCCGGGTGAGGCTCTCGGCCTCGTCCAGCCCCACCCCGGGGGCAAGCCGGAACCCCTCCTCGACCAACAGGACGTCGAGTCCCTGGCGCACCAGGCGGTCCGTGGCCACCGCGCCGCTGGCCCCGCTGCCGATGACGCAGACGTCCCACATCCGGCGCCCGGCCGCCGGTTCCAGGCCGTCGCGGTGGGCGCGGCCGAGTGGTGCCGGGTGGCGGGCACCGGGGTTCTCCATCGGCGAGGGTCCCCGAAGGCGCTCCATGCGATGTGCCTTTCGTCGGCGATTCACAGTGGTTCGGTGGTGCAGCGGTTCGGCGGGTCAGTGGCTCGAGGGGTGCCGGGTGCGCTGGTCGGTGGCCGACAGCCAGCTGCTGTGCAGCCGGGCGAAGGGGCCGTCGGCGGCGGCCAGTTGCCGGGGCGGCCCGTCCTCCACGATGGAGCCGTGCTCCAGGACCAGCACCCGGTCGGCGATGGCGATGGTGGTCAGGCTGTGGGCGATGATCAGTGCGGTGCGGTCGGTGAGGACCCGGCGCAGGGCGGTGTGCACGGCGCGTTCCGAGGGGGCGTCCATGCTGGAGGTGGCCTCGTCGAGGATGAGGACGCGGGGAGCGGCCAGCATCACCCGGGCCAGCGCGATGAGTTGGCGCTGGCCGGCGGACAGGCCGGTGCCGCGCTTGCGCACATCGGTGTGGTAGCCCTCGGGCAGCCGGGCGATGAAGGCGTCCGCTCCGACGGCCCGTGCCGCCTCCCGGATCTCCTCGGGGGTGGCGCCGGGCCGGCCGAGGGCGATGTTGTGCGCCACCGAGCCGGAGAACAGGAAGGGCTCCTGGGTGATCATCGATATGGCGGTGCGGAGTTGGCCGTCGGCGAGGTCGCGCAGGTCGACGCCGTCCAGGGTGATGCGGCCGGCTGCCGGGTCGTACAGCCGGGCCAGGAGTTTGGCGAGGGTCGACTTGCCCGCGCCGGTGGTGCCGACCAGGGCGACCGTCCGGCCGGGGGCGAAGTCCAGGCTCACCCCGTCCAGGACGAGCGGTGACGCGGGGCCGTAGCGGAAGGAGACGTCCTCGAACCGCACCCGGCCCGGGGTGGCGACGGCCGGCAGGGGCAGCGGCCGGTGCGGCCGAGGCAGCGTGTCGGGGGCGTGGCAGAGCACGCCGATCCGCTCCAGACCGGCCGATGCGGCGGAGAACGCATTGGCGAAGGAGGCCAGTTCGTCGATGGGGTCGTACAACCGGTGGACATACAGCAGGAATGCGGTGAGCGTGCCCAGCTCCAGTTGGCCGTGCGCGATGCGGAGGGCGCCGAGGCCCATCAGCAGCGCCAGCGACAGATTGCCGATCAGCTTCACCCCGCCGCTGAACAGTGCGCTGACCCGGCCGGAGGCCGCGCGGGCGGCGGCATAGCCGGCGTTCAGCCGCCCCAGTTCCGCGGCGTTCTCCCGCTCCCGGCGGAAGGCCTGGACGGCCCGGATGCCGTTGTAGGTCTCGCCGGTGTGCTGCACGATCCGCTCGGTGGCCGACCGGGTGCGCCGGTAGGCCGCGCGGGAGCGCAACCGGAACCAGCGGGTGAGCAGGTACAGCGGAAGGAACAGGGCCAGCACCACGGCGGCCATCGGCAGATCGAGCCAGAGCATCACGGCGATGATGCCGATCATGGAGAAGAGGGCGGAGAACAGTCCGTCCAGGCCCATCTCCAGGACCCCCTCCACCGCTTCCACATCGCCGGACAGCCGGGCGACGACGCTGCCGGAGGGCGTGGACTCGTGGAAGGACAGCGGCAGCCGCAGCGCACGGGCGAAGGTTCGGCACCGCAGCCGGAACAGGATGTTCTGGGCGATGGAGCCGGAGTAGCGCAGGAAGCCGTACTTGAGGCCGGCGGTGGCCATGCCGGTCACCAGGGTCAGGGCGGCATAGCCGCCGAGGGGGCCCCAGCGGCCGTCCGTGGCGGCCGGGAGGCCGCGGTCGATGGCGGCGGCGACCAGCAGCGGAGTGGCCAGCGAGCTGAGGTTCTCCAGCAGCGCCAGTCCGGTGGCGAGGGCCAGCCGGCGCCGCTCGGGCCGCAGCAGGGTGCGCAGCAGGCGGTTGCGGTGGTCGCGCAGCAGCTCGTCGGAGCCGGCCGCCACTGCGGGATGCGTCATCGGTCCAGCGCCTTCCGTACGGTGCCGCGCCATGGCCCGCCGGCCGGCTCGGCCGGTCCGGTGGCGTGGACCGGGGATTCCAGCAGGAGGCGGTACTCCTCGCTGGTGGCCATGAGTTCGTCATGGGTGCCGGTGGCGGCCACCCGTCCGCCGGAGAGCAGAGCGACCCGGTCGGCCAGGCGCAGGGTGGCCGGCCGGTGGGCGACGAGCACCGTGGTGACCCCCGCCATCACGGTGCGCAGCGCGGCCTCCACCTCCCGCTCGGTGTGCACATCCAGGGCCGAGAGCGCGTTGTCGAGGACCAGCACCGCGGGGCCCGGCAGCACGGCGCGGGCCAGGGCCAGCCGCTGCCGCTGCCCGCCGGACAGGCCGACGCCCTCCTCGCCCACCGGCGTGGACAGCTGTTCGGGGAGTTCCGCGACAAAGCCGTCGGCGTGGGCCAGCCGCAGGGCGTCGTGGATCCGGTCGTCGTGGTGCTCGTCCGCGGGCAGGCCGAGCGCCACGTTCCGCCGTACCGTCCCGGAGAACAGGATGGGGTCGTCGAAGGCGCAGCAGACCGCCGAGCGCAGCGCGTCGAGGCCGAGGTGACGGAGGTCGGTGCCGTCGAGGGTGATGCGCCCCGCGGTGGGGTCGTCCAGGCGGGTCAGCAGGGAGACCAGGGTGCTCTTGCCGGAGCCGGTGGCACCGACGAGGGCGAGGATGCTGCCGGGGGCCACCGTGAGGTCCACCCCGCGCAGGATCTCCTCGGCCCCCTCGGGGTGGCGGTACCGGACGCCCTCGATCCGCAGTTCGCCGCGCAGCGGACGCGGCAGCTGACGGGGGATGGCCGGATCACCGACCGTCGCCGGGACGTCCCGTACCTGCCAGTACCGGTCGGCCGCGGCGGCGGCCGTGCCGGCGTCGGAGATCAGCCAGCCCAGGGTGTCGGCCGGCCAGCGCAGATAGGTGGCCACGGTGATGGCCGCCATCAGGGTGCCGAGCGTGAGGTCTCCGGTGGCCGCACGGTGGCCTCCGTATCCGATCAGGGCGACGATGCCCAGTTCGGGCAGGGCGGTGATGGTCCACCAGAGGGCCGCGGTCAGGGACAGCTTGCGCAGTTCGGTGCCGCGCAGGGCGCGCGCCTGGGAGGTGAAGGCGCGCACCGTCTCGGGCGCGCGGCCGAAGACCTTGAGCACCCGGATGCCCAGCACCGACTCCTCGACGGTGGTGGTGAGATCGCCGTGCTGCTCCCGCGCGGCGCGGGCGACGGCGCCGAAGCGCCGCTCAAAGACCATGGTGGCGGCCACCATGGGGAGGTAGGTGACCAGCACGACCAGGGCGAGGACGGGTGAGAGCCAGCCGAGCACGGCCAGACCGGCGGCCAGCGCCACCACATTGACCAGCAGGTACACCGCGGAGAAGGCGAAGAATCTGCCGATCTCCGCCACATCCGAGACGGTCCTGGACAGCAACTGTCCTGAACTCCAGTGCGAGTGGAAGGAGGAGGGCAGCCGCTGGACATGACGGAAGAGGTCACCGCGCATGGTGGTTTCCAGGTGCGTCGAGGGACGCACGACCAGCAGCCGCCGGGCGGCCAGCAGCGCGGCCTCCACGGCGCCCAGCACCGCGAATCCGGCGATCAGCCACGGCAGGGTCGCGTTGTCCCGGTGCGCGATGGGTCCGTCCACCAGCCGCTGGAGCACCAGCGGCATGGCCAGGCCGGCCAGCATCGAGCCCAGGGCGGCGGCGCAGGCCCCGGTCATCAGCCAGCCGTGCGGCCTGAGATAGCGGGCCGAGCGCCGCAGCGAGCCGGTGCCGGTCACCGCACGGCTCCCGCCGTGCCCAGCGCATGGCGGTAGAACTCCAGTGCCCGGCCGGTGGCGTTGCCGGCCCCGTACTCGGCCGTCAGGCGGCGCCGGGCGGCGGCGACCAGCCGCCGGGGCCCCTCCGGCCGGGCCACGGCGGTGTGCACCGCCCGGGCGAGGGCGGCCAGGTCCCCGCGCGGTACGAGCAGTTCGGGGGTGACCGCACCCACCGTCTCCCGCAGTCCGCCCACCGCGTACCCGGCGACCGGGGTGCCGCACATCATGGCCTCCAGGGCGCTTCCGCCCAGTTCCTCATGGGCGGACGGCATGACCAGGACGCTCAGCGCGGACATGACGGTGGGGATGTCGCCGTGCGGCAGGAAACCGGTGAAGCGGAACCGGCCGGCGAGTCCCGAGCCGGCGACGGCCCTGCGCATCCGGTCGCCCTGTGGCCCGTCGCCGACCACCAGGAACAGGGCCGGCCGGGACCCGGGCAGCGACTGCCACCGCCGGGCCAGGGCGACAAAGTCCCGCCAGCCCTTCTCATGTGCCACCCGGCCCACATAACCGATCACCGCGACTTTCCCGGGGATCCCCAGTGACCGGAGGAACTCACTTACGGACGCGGCCGGTTGGGGGTGGAGGTCCCCCACGGAGTCCGGGACGACGTCGATCAGGGACGGGTCCATGGGCAGCGAGCGGGCGACGATCGAGGCGGTGCGGGCGGTCAGGGTGGACACCCGCGCCGCGTGGCGGATGACATACCGCTCCACGGCACACACCAGCCGGTGCTGCAGCCGGTCCACCCGGGACATCGGCTCATACACCGCCAGCCGTGAGCAGTGCAGGGTGAGGCAGTAGGGGGCGCCGGTGATCCGGGCCGCCAGCGGGCCGGCCAGCAGCGCCCACACCTGCCCGTCGGCGTGCACATGGACGAGGTCCGGGCGCCGGCGGCCGCGCAGCCCGGCGCAGGCGGTCAAGGCCCCGGCCAGCCAGGCCTGGTTGAGCCCCACCAGGCCGGTCAGTTCCGACCGGAACCGGGGCAGCGGTGCCCGGGTCACCCGCACCACCAGGCCCGGCCGGTCCTGGCGCCGCCGGGGCAGTCCGGGGAAACCCACGGTCAGCACCTGTTGCTCGACGCCCTGCCCGGCCAACTCCCGGGACAGCCGCAGGATCTGTACCTGCATGCCGCCCACCGCGTCATACTCGGCAGGCCAGTCGTCGACCTGATCGTGGTGGAAGAACGGGGTCAGCCGCAGCACACGCACGACAACTCCACGGAGAAAACGGACCGTTGGGGGAAGCGGAGCGGGGCCGCGGCCCGTGGTGAGTCAAGCGGGGGCCGCCGACATGCGCCCGCTCCCGGCGCCGGCCCGCTCCGGGACCGTCATCGCGTCGACCACGTCATGGAGCAGATTCAGCGGGACCGGCAGCAGCGGCAGCCGGCCGGTGCGCAGCGGCCGCCCCGGGGCGGACAGCAGCACCATGGGCGTGGTGCCGGGCTCGCAGTCCAGATAGCCGCGTTTGTTGTCATAGGCCAGCCAGTTCTTGATGCCGGCGCTGTCCGCCGGTGCCGGTATGCTCCGCTCCAGTCCCGCCTGGGCGATCAACTCACGGTGCAGCCCGACCAGTTCGTCACTCCCGTGTCCCAGCCGCCGGGAGACCTCGGCGGCCACGGCCATGCCCATGGCCACCCCGGCGCCGTGTGCGATCCGGCCGCGGGCGGCGTGCTCGATGGCATGGCCGGTGGTGTGCCCGTACTCGAGAATGAGACCGTCCCGGCGTTCGTGTTTGTCCGCCCGGGTCACCTCGGCCTTGGCCGCCACGCTCTCCGCGATGATCCAGCGCATGGCGTCATCGTCATAGTGCGCATCGGGGCGCAGCAGCACCGAAAGCCGGTCGATCATCGACGGGCGGATGGCGATCGCGTTCTTGACCACTTCGCCCATGCCCGAACGCAACTCCCGCTGGGGAAGCGTACGCAGCATCGCCGTGTCGGCGAGCACCTCGGCGGGTGGGTGGAACGTGCCGACGAGGTTCTTGCCGAAACTCGCGTTGACCGCCTGCTTCAGCGAGAGCACGGAATCCAGCATGGCGACCACCGTGGTGGGGATGTGCACCAGGGTGATGCCCCGGAAGAGCAGCGAGGCCAGCAGCCCGGCGATGTTCCCGGTGATGCCCCCGCCGAGGGCCACCACGACGCTGCGCCGGTCCGCTCCGTCCCCCAGGGCCTGTTCGGCCAGCGCGCCGACGGTGCCGAGGCCCTTGTGCGGCTCGCCCGCCCGGTGGGTCAGCAGCACGGCGGGGCCGGCGTCCTTCTCCAGCCGGGTGACCAGGTCGCGTCCGTAGAGCGCGGCCACCGTGGTGTCGCTCACCACGAGGTAGCGGCTGGCCGCCAGTGCACCGAGCCGGGTGACGATGTCCTCGCCGCAATCGGTGCCCAATCGGTAGGGAAAGCCGGCGTCTTCCATGGTGATGACCGTGACGTGCATGTTCACCCCGATTTCTGCGGTGGATCGCATGGCGGTGGCGCCGTTCAGTCGGTCAGTTCAGTCGGTCAGTTCGGCACCGTGGAGCACGACCTTGCGGAATGCCGCCGCGATGTCGTGCACATCGCTCTCGTCACCGAGCAGTGCGGCGTGGTGGATGGTGACGGTGCGCCGGGCGGCCGCCTCGGACACCGGGAGTTCGAACCGCTTGGGGTCGGTCCGGGACTCGTGCCGGACGCCGAGCGCGAAGCGCCGGCGGCTCCTGGGGTCGTACAGCCGGTTGCGGGTGATGGGGGGATAGGACGGCGCCACCGGGAAGCCGAGCTCGGCGGTCAGGGCCGCGGCCACCGTGCCGATCCCCACCCGCCGCAGCTCGCCTTCCGGCAGTCCGGCCGCATAGGTGTAGTAGGTACGGAGACTGGTTCCCTCGGAGGTCTCCTGCGGGTGGTAACCCGCCTCCGAGAGCAGCCGGTCGAGCAGCAGGGCGTTGTGGCGGCGGCGCCGGTTCTGCTCGTCCAGGACTGTCAACTGCTCGCACAGCAGGGCGGCCTGGATTTCGGACAGGCACCGGTTGCTGCCCATCAGCTCACCGGTTTCGACGAGTTCCATCTGCCCGGCCCGCGGGGGCCGCGGGGCCAGGCAGCGGCCGTCGGTGCGCAGATGCTCCACCCGGCGGGCGAACTCGCCGTCCCCGGTGACGACCGCACCGCCCTCGCCCGAGGTGAGCACCTTGCTGTGCTGCATGCTGAAGGTGCCCGCGGTGGCCAGTGCGCCGACCTTGACGCCGCGGTACTCGGCCCCGTGGGCCTGCGCGCAGTCCTCGATGAGCGGGAGCGCATGGCGTCTTGCGAGGGCGGAGAGCGCGTCCATGTCGGCCACCGCGGAGTAGAGGTGGACGACGACGATCGCCTTGGTGTGCTCGGTGATGGCGTCCTCGACGGCGGCCGGGTCCAGACAGAGGGTGCGGGGGTCCACCTCGCAGAAGACCGGCACGGCATTGACGCCCAGGATGGTGGAGCCGGAGGCCACCCAGGACAGTGCGGGCACGATGACCTCGTCGCCGGCGCCGATGCCGCAGGCCTCCAGCGCCAGCATCAGGCCGGCGGTGCCGCTGGCGGCGGGCACACAGTGGGCCACCCCGTGGTACGCCGCGAAGGCCCGGGCGAACCGTTGCTCCTGGGATTCGGCGCCCCGGTAGGGTCCACTGACGGACCAACGGCCGGAGGAGAGCACGCCGTTCACCGCCTCGGCGGCACCGGGCGCCGGCTGCGGCCACCGGGGCCAGGGCCGGGTGCGTACCGGACTGCAGCCGTGCACCGCGAGGGAATGCGTCATCGGGTCGTCCTTCCTGGGGCGTGGACCGGCGGGTGGGGCGGCGAACAGGACGGTCAGGCGCGGAGGTTGAAGAACGAGCGGGTGTTGCCGTCGGTGCGGCGCAGAGCCACGTCCAATGCCCGGTGGTGGTCCTCCAGGGTGAACTCGTGGCTCAGCAGCGCGCGGACGTCGACCGCGCCGGAGGCCAGCAGGCCGAGCGCCTCGCCGAAGCGGTCGCCCGGGCCCATGGACGCCTGGAGGGTCAGCAGCTTGAGCACGATGTGGTGAGGGGCCATCTTCGCGGCCTCCTCGATGCGATAGCCGATGAGCCCGACGCGTCCGCCGGAGCGGACGGCCTCGACGGCCTCCTGCACGGCCGATGGATACCCGGATGCCTCGAGGACGACATCGGGGGTCAGCTCCGGGCGCTTTTCCAGCAGCGCGACGAGATCTCCGGGCGATCCGCCCACGGTGGCCGGCACCCCCAGGGCGGCTGCCGCCGCCCGCCGCTCGGGCACGGGTTCGGCGACCGCGGTGACCTCGCCGCCGCGCTGCCGGACCGCCTGGGCGAGCAACAGCCCGATGCCCCCGGCTCCGGTGATGGCCACTTTGTCCCCCGGCGCCAACGCCAGCCGGTCGACGGCGTTCAGCGCCACCGCGAGCGGTTCGGCCAGACACGCTTCACGCAGGGACAACCCCTTGGGCAACCGGTGCAGATTGGCCGTCGGGATGGTCATGTACTCGGCGCATGCGCCGTTCCTGGTGAACCCGAGCTCCTGGAGGTCGCCGCAGAGGGTCGGCTTTCCCTCCGCACAGTGCCGGCAGCCTCCGCAGGAACAGGTGAGATCGCCGACCACATCGGCTCCCAGCAGGCCGTGGCCGGGGCCGTTGACGTCCACCACCGTCCCGCTCCACTCGTGCCCCGGCACGACCGGATAGCTGAAGCCGTGCCAGACACCCCGGTAGAAGGACAGGTCGCTGCCGCACACGGAGTTGTAAGCGAGGTGTATCAGCGCTTCGCCGGGGGCCGGCTCCGGCGTCGCGTGCTCGGTGAGCACGGCCCGCTCGGGAGCTTCGAACGACAAGGCTTTCATCGTGCTGGACCTCCGTGTCCTTGGACCGGGCAGGGTGTCGAGCATCACGATTCTGTCCGCTGTTGCGGATGCCGAGCCTGGTGAGCGTACGCCATAGCAAGGGTGACTTGTCAATTGCCGTATATGCCAAGGGAAATGACGATGCGTCGGATCCGGCCGCTTCGCGCGCCCGGCGGAGATGGCGCTCGATCGTGCCCATGCAGGACCCTGCCATTGGCCCGCTTATGGCACAGTCTCCAGAGAGATAGCTGTACCAATGGCACAGTTACACAGGTCTCTCTTGAACCAACAGCCGATGCAATGGTGTGATGGGGGCATCGATGGCGCTGCGGACTCCGTGGCGCCTTTTTTATGCCGGGAACGTCGAAGGGGCGGGAAGCGTGCTGAAAAGGGTGTTCGTGGCACCGGACCCGGGGTTGCTGCGGTTGCGCGGTGCCGCCCGGGCCGTCCTCGGCATCGGCCTGGCGGTGACCGCCTGTGGTCTCGTCGGTCACTCGCTCGTCGCGGCCATCGCCGGTGGACTCGCCGCGCTTCTCGCCCTTTTCACCGTCACCGACGCAACGGTCCGCGGCCAGGCGGTCACCACGGCCCTGCTGCCGGTGGCCGGCTTCCCCGTGCTGGCCGCCGCGGCGGCCCTGCACGAACATCCGGTCACCCGGGACCTGGCCTTCCTGGCCGTTGTGGGGCTGGGCGTCCATGCCCGACGGTGGGGGCCGCGCGGCCATGCCCTCGGGGTGTTCGCGTTCATGGCGTTCTTCGAGGCGCAGTTCCTGCATACGACCGCCGGGCAGCTGCCCGCCCTGTACGCGGCCGTGGCGCTCGCGCTGCTGGTCTCCGCGGCCGTTCGCTTCGGCCTCTGGTGCTATGAGCGGCGGCTGCCACCGGCCGCCGCGCCGGTTCCGCCCGATGGCGCGGGACTGGCCCGCCCGACCACTCGCCAGGCGGTCCAGGCCGTCGTCGGCGCCGCCTTCGCCCTCACGGTGGGGCAGTCGCTGTCCGATCAGCGCTGGTACTGGGCCGTGGGCGCCACCTGGTGGATCTTTGTGAACACCGCCTCGCGCGGGGAGACCCTGGTACGTGGCTTCCGGCGGACCCTCGGCACGATGATCGGGATCGCCATCGGATGGGCCGTGGCCATTCCGCTGCACGGAAGTGCCGTTCCCTCCGCGCTGCTCATCGCGCTGTGCGTCTTCGGCATCTTCTACACCGCCGCCGTCTCCTACACCTGGATGATGCTCGCCGTGACCGTACTGGCCGGACTGCTCTATGGGCTCCTCGGAGTCCTGGACGCGGATCTGCTCACCCTCCGCCTGGCCCAGACCGGCGTCGGGGCGGCCGGCGCGGCCTTGGCCGTCCTGCTGGTGCTCCCCGTCACCACGCACGCCGCCACCGACGCCCGGATCCGGCACGCGCTGCTGGCCGTGCGGCGCTGCACCGCACAGTCCGCGCGGCGGCTCGCGGGAGACACCTCGGCCGACCCCGGCCCCCAGGTCGCCGAGCTCGAACTCCTCCTGGGCCGGGTGCGGGTCTCCCTCGCGCCGCTGCTGCACCCGCTCAACCCCCTGCGGGCCCGCCGCGAACGCGCCCGCGCGGTGCTGGCGCACCTCGACGACTGCGCCCGGCAGGTGAGCGGCCTGGCGGCGGTCGCCGGCGATCCGGAGGCTTCGCACGACGCCCGGCTCACCGCCGCCTGCCACCGGGTGGAACGGGCGCTGCACGAGCTGGCGCCGGACGGCGAGGCACCGCCGGCCGCCCGGGAACCGGGGGCGACCCCGCACCACCATCCCGGCGCCGAACGGGCCCTCGCCCACCTGAACGGCCTCGAGTCGGCCCTCGGCGGGCTTGTGGCCCCGCTGCGGGCCTGAGCCCCCGGCCGCCCGGCCGCAGGAGGGCCGGCGGTGCGGTGTAGCGTCGGGCCGACACCAGTACGTGCAGGGGAGGCGGCGTGGGACAGGGGCGACGGGCCTATATCGGATCGTTCACCAAGGCGGGCGGCCGCGGTCTCACCGTCGCGGAAGTCGACGGCGAGACGGGCGCGTTGACCCCCGGGTACTCGACGGACGCCGTGGTGAACCCGTCGTTCCTCACCCTGGCGCCCGACGGCCGGGTGCTCTACGCGGTGAGCGAGACCGAACAGGGCGCGGCTGCCGCCTTCTCCCTCGCCGACCCCGCCCGGCCCGAGCCGCTCGGCTCACCCGTGCCCGTGCACGGCGGCGCTCCCACCCATCTGGCGCTCGCCGGAGGGCAGTTGTACACCGCCAACTACGGCTCGGGCAGCGTCAGTGCGCTCCCGGTCGGCAGGGGCGGCACGCTCGGCGCGCCCTCGGCCGTGCTCCGGCACCACGGCAGTGGCCCGGTGTCCCACCGGCAGGCGGGGCCGCATGCGCACGCCGTGCTGCCCGATCCCTCCGGGCGCTGGCTGCTGGCCGTCGACCTCGGCACCGACTCGGTGTGGAGCTCCGCGCTCGACCCGGTCACCGGAGTGCCGAGCCCGCACCGCGAGACTCCGCTGCGGCCGGGCACGGGACCCCGGCACCTCGTCTTCCACCCGCGCGGCGACCGGGCCTATGTCCTCAATGAGCTGGAGCCGAGCGTCACCGTCTGCCGGTGGGACGCGGACTCGGGGATCCTGGAACCGGTGGGGGAGACGTCCATCGTGCCGCCCGGCGCCGAGGGGCCGCACTCCCCGTCGGAGCCCGTGATCTCCGCCGACGGCAGGTTCCTGTGGGCAGCCGACCGGGGCCCCGACACCATCGCCACCCTCGCCGTCGACGCCTCGGGCGACGGCCTGGTGCTGCGCGACACCGTCGACTGCGGCGGCCACTGGCCCAGAGACCTGACCCTGCACCCGGGCGGCCGGACGCTGTATGCCGCCAATGAACGTTCCGGTGACATCACCTGGTTCACCATCGACCCCGGCACGGGCGTACCACGGCGTGCGGGATCGGTCGCGATGCCCGCCGCATCCTGCGTGATCTTCGACTGACGGCCGGGGGCCTCCTGGGAGGCCCCCACGGCGATCCGTCGGAAGCGCCCTGGTGCCGCGTCAGCGGACCGGCGCGCCCTGGAGCGGGGACTGCGGCGAAATACCCAGCACGGCCGCGTATTTGGCCAGGACCAGCTTGCCGATCGCGGGGTAGGCGCCCAGCGGCTCGGCCGCCGCGCAGCCTGCCTCCTTGGCGGCGATGGCCGGCAGCGCCTCGTCGGCCTCCGGTCCGATGAGACAGGGCGCGAGCGCCAGATTGCGGGAGCCGGAGCCACGCAGCTGCTCGGCGGCCTGGGCCACCGCGCCATCCTCGTCCAGCGCCGCCGCCAGCACCGGTACCGCCAACCGCGCGGCGAGCAGCATTCCGGTGATGCCCGCCGCCCGGGTCGCCTCCGCACCGCCGACCGTGGCCAGCACAATGCCATCCGCAGCAGTTGCAACTGTGAACAGCCGTGCTCGGTCGGCGCGGGCCAGACCGGCCTCCGAGAGGCGTACGTGCAGGGCCTCGGCGAGCAATGGGTGCGGGCCGAGCGCATCGGTGAGTTCAAACGCCGAGCCGCTGCTCACCACCGACTGGCGTATCCGGCGCAGCACCGCGTTGTCGGGCCCCGCCAGCAGCGGCACCACGACGGCCGCGGGCCCCTGGGCCCAGCGCGCCGCGGCCGTCTCCCCGGCGGCCTCCTGCGCGGCCGCGGCGGTGCGGGCGGTGTGCCGGGCGGCGGCGTGGCCGAGGACGGCGTCCAGCGCCGGGTGTCCGTCCGTCTCCCCCTGGGCGTCCACATGGCCGATGCGTGCGTCGAGCCCGGGCAGCTCGGAGCGGGCGATGCTGAGGATCTCCTCGGCGAGATGGCGCGCGGCGGGTCCGGGTGCGCCGGGCACCGCCAGAACGAGCGGGGGCGCGCCCGCCGGCGCGGTCACGGGCTCCGGCCTCCGGTGCCGTCCCGGCTGACGGGGGCGGGGCATTCGTACAGGCAGGCCGGAGGCGGGTCCAGTGGGGGAGCTCATGGCGCCGCATGTTAGTCGCTCAAGAGACTCGGCCGTTCGGGTGGGGGTTCCCGGACGGCGTCTGTCCGAATTTATTCGGTGGTTTATACGACGACCAGAGAGTGTGTTCAGTCGATGACGCGCAGCAGCTCCGGGTGGACGGGCAGCAGCAGACTGTCCGTCAGCAGTGCCGCCGCCACCCGCAGGGCCCCGTCCAGCGGTCCGCCCGAGGCGTCGACCAGCCGTGCATCAGGCAGTTGCTTTTGCAATTCCGTATGCAGGGGCTCCAGCAAGGGCGGGCCCAGCTCGAACAGCCCTCCGGTGAGCGCCACTTCGCCGGCCGGGCCCGCCGCGGAGCCCCGTGCCGGGCGGGGGCAGACCGCCGCCGCGGCCTCGGCGATATGCCGGGCCGCCGCCCGGAGCACCCCCGCGGCGACCGGGCAGACCGCGGCGCAGTGGCCGACCTCGGGCGCGAAGGAGGCCAGCCAGGCGGGCCGGTCCGGGCGGGGATACAGCTTGCCGGGCAGTTCCGCCGCCGGCCCGAAGAGGGCCTCCAGGCGGGTCAGCAGCGCGGCCGAACCACCGGAGCGCCCGTCGTGTGCGCGCAGCGCCGCCTCGAGCCCGGCGCGGCCGATCCAGGCGCCGCTGCCACAGTCGCCGAGCAGATGCCCCCAGCCGTCGGCGCGCCGCCAGCCGCCGCCCGGGGTCAGGTCCGTGCCCAGGGCCACCAGCCCGGTGCCGCCCGCGACCACCGCACCCGGGCGCTGGCCGAGCGCACCCGCATAGGCCGTCACCGCGTCGGAGGCCAACGCGAGCCGCCGGGCTCCGAGTTCCGCGCGCAGCGCGGCCGGCAGCACGGCGCGCAGGTCGTCGCCGAGCGTGGCCATTCCGGTGGCGCCCACACAGACGGCCGCGCAGTGCTCGGCGCCGGCCTGCCGGAGCAGCCGGTGGGCGGCGGGCAGCACCCGGTCGAGCAGGCTGTGCGCATCGATGCCCCGGTCGCCGGTGACGGCGGGGGAGCGCAAGGACCACCTCAGCACGGGTCCGCCGCCGTCGGCGGGGGCCAGGGCGACCCGGATCCCCGAGCCGCCGGAGTCCACCCCCAGTACCTGACTGGATGTCAGATCCATGGCTCTGCAGACATGTCCGTACCGACCGCCATGGCGGGCACCCTACCACCGGCGGCTACGGCAGCCGCCAGTCCACCGGGGCCGAACCCTGCCCCACGAGCAGGTCGTTGGCCCGGCTGAACGGCCGGGAGCCGAAGAATCCCCGGTCGGCCGACATGGGCGACGGGTGGGCGGATTCCACACAGGGCACCGCGCCCAGCAGCGGGCGCAGATTGCGCGCGTCCCGTCCCCACAGGATCGCGACCAGCGGCCGCCCCCGCGCGACCAGCGCCCGGATCGCCTGCTCGGTGACCTCCTCCCAGCCTTTTCCCCGGTGCGCGGCGGGCTTGCGCGGAGCGGTGGTCAGCGCCCTGTTGAGCAGCAGAACCCCCTGCTGCGTCCAGGGAGTCAGATCCCCGTTGGACGGCCGGGGCAGCCCCAGGTCGGTGTGCAGCTCGCGGTATATGTTCTCCAGGCTGCCGGGCAGCGGCCGTACCTCCGGTGCGACCGAGAAGCTCAGGCCCACCGCATGACCGGGGGTGGGATAGGGATCCTGGCCCACGATCAGCACCCTCACCTCGTCGAACGGCTGCTGGAAAGCACGCAGCACATTCGCTCCCGAGGGAAGGTAGGTACGGCCTGCCGCGATCTCGGCGCGCAGGAAGTCGCCCATGGAGGCGATCCGCTCGGCCACCGGCTCAAGCGCCTTGGCCCAGCCCGGTTCGACGATTTCATGCAAAGGACGTCCAGCCACGGGGCGTCACTCTAGTGGCTCAGAGCACGTCCGCACGAACCGCGGGCCGACGGGACCTCAGCCAACGGCACGCGCCGCGGTCAGCAGCCCCTCCCAGTCCGGGATCTTCACCCGGCCGCGCCCCAGCCGCCGCCCGAGCGCGGCCTCCGCCGCCTCGATCCCCAGCCAGCCGGGCCACTCCACCGGCTCCAGGCCCGAGGACCGCAGGGCTGCGACCGGATCTCCCGCCGGTGCTCTCGCCAGCAACGGCCCGGCGTCGGCGAGCAGGGAGAGAGCGGTCTCCTTGGCGCACGGCCGGTTGGTGCCGATCACCCCGGTCGGCCCGCGCTTGATCCAGCCCGCCACATACTCGCCGGGCGAGGGCACACCGTCGCGCAGCACGCGCCCCGCCGCGTTGGGGACCGTCCCGTGCTCGGTGTCGAACGGCAACCCGGGAATCGGCACGCCGTGGTACCCCACCGAGCGCAGCACCAGCTGGGCCTCGATCTCCTCGAACCGTCCCGTGCCGGTCACGCCGCCGTCGGCGTCCACCGCGGTCCGTTCGAAGCGCACCGCACGTACCGCGTCGTCCCCGAGGAGCGCCACCGGGCGCAGGAAGAACCGCAGATGGATGCGGCGCCCGCGGCCCCGGGGCGGCCGCTGGGCCCAGCCCCGCAGCACCTCCACATTGCGCCGGCCGGCCGCCGGGAGCCCCGCCGGGTCCGCCCAGGCCGGGTCGAGCGCCGCCTCCTCGGCCCGCACCAGGGCCTCCGCGCCCGGCAGCGAGCCCAGTTCACGCAGCTCCTTGGTGGTGAACTTGGCCTGCGCCGGGCCTCGTCGGCCCACCATGTGAATGTCCGTCACCCGGCTGTCGGCGAGGGCCGCCAGGGCCGCGTGCGGCACATCGGTGGGTCTGAGCTCCTCCGCGCCGCGCGCCAGCACCCGGGCCACATCGACCGCCACATTGCCGACCCCGATGACCACGGCGGAGCGCGCGGGGAGTGCGAAATCGTCCGGCGCGGTGTCCGGGTGGGCGCTGTACCAGGAGACGAAGTCCGTGGCCGAGCAGCTGCCCGGCAGATCCTCGCCGGGGATGCCGAGCCGCCGGGCGGACGCCGCCCCCACGCAGTAGACCACCGCGTGATACAGCTCCAGCAGCCGTGCGGGGGCGACTTCGCATGGCCCGTCCCCCACCCGGACATTGCCGAGGAAGGTGATCCCGGGATGCTCCAGGGCCGTTCGCAGGTGCTGCTGCAGCGACTTGATCTTCTCATGGTCGGGGGCGACGCCATAGCGCACCAGCCCATAGGGGCAGGGCAGCCGGTCCAGCACGTCCACCCGCATTTCGGGGACGCCTTCCTGCCCGACCAGGGCCTGGGCGGTGTAGACACCGCTCGGCCCCGATCCCACGACTGCGACGCGAAGCACGGAGGATCTCCTTCCGGCAGTTGCGTCCAGCATCCCACCACAACCGTGCAACGGCAGCGCCATGGTTTCAGACGCCGGGCGGCGGCGGTTCGTGCCCCGGCGGAGCACCGAGCTCCCACGCCAGCCCATACCGCTGGAACAACTCGGCCCGCAGCCGCTCCATGGGCATCGGCGCCCCCGGCAGCAGCACCGCCACCACCGAGCCCATCAGCAGGGCCCGTAGCAGGCGGTAGTCGGTCTCCGGATCGGCGGAGCCGTAGCGCGCCACCGTGTCCCGGAGCAGAAACGCCAGCCGCTGCTGCTCCGGGCACTGGATGAATCCCTCCGCCTGCAGGATCCCCGCCATATGGATGCGCATCAGCCGGGGGCGCTCCCGGGCGAGCCCCAGGATCGCGTCTATCGCCCGCGCCATCAGCTCGTGGCCGTCCTGCGAGGCGGGTTCGCGGTTCAGCCCGGCGGCCAGCTCCAGATGCATCAGACGGTGCACGGCGGACTGCAGTAACTGCCGCTTTCCGGGGAAGTAGTAGGAGACCAGGCCGCGGGCCGCACCGGCCCGGTCGGCGATGTCCGCGAGGGTCGTCGCCTCGTATCCCCGCTCGCCCACCAGCTCAACGGTCGCCTGCAGGAGCCGCTCGCGTGACCTGCGGCGCAACTCCTCATTGACCGACGCGCTGCGCGGGGACATGCTGTAACTCCTGCGTTGACTGGCTCCGAGCCAATATACTCAGCAGGGTGCTGGTTGTCCCGCCCACTGAGCAGGGCGGCATCCGGTATGTCCGCTGGTTTCGGGCGGCGCGGGGGACCGTCCGAAACCGGCGGGCTTTTCTGTGCCCGCACCGGCGACCGCCGTTTCGCACCGCAGGCGCTCAGGAGGCGCGCTGCCGGTGGGGCAGCAGGGTACGCCCCCGTTTGCGCCAGGCCACCACCACGGCCGCGAGCCCGGTGACCGCCAGGAACGCCATGGCGGCCACAAAGGCGGGCGAGGTGGGGGACGACGCATGGCTGCCGGCGATCACATAGGCCAGGGTGTTGGGCGCGCTGCCCAGCGCGGTGGCCAGGAGAAAAGGCGCCCAGCCCATCCGGGTGACCGCTGCGCAGTAGTTCGCGGCCGCGAAGGGAACTCCGGGGAACAGGCGCAGTGCCAGCATCGAGCGGAAACCATGCCGGCTCAGCTGGCGGTCGGCCGCGGCGAGCCACCGCCCGCGCAGCAGCGGGCGCAGGGCAGCCTGCCCCAACAGCCGCCCCAGCCCGAAGGAGGCGGCCGAACCCAGCACCGTGCCCACAAGTGCCACCGCCGTGCCGGCCTGGGTGCCATAGAGGGTGCCCGCCGCAAGGCTGATGACGGGGCGCGGTACAAATGCCGCCGTACATAGGCCATATGCGATCGCGAACAGCAGCAGAGAGAAGGCCCCCGGCGTCCGGGCGTGCATGCCCTCGGTGAGCAGCCGCTCGGGATGACAGGCCAGTACGGTCGTCACCGCCGCCGCGAGCAGCACGACCAGCAGCCCCAGACGGGACCACGGGGACCGCAGGGCACGGGCACAGCGCTTGCTGAGGCCGGGGGAGGGCACTGCGGAATCGAGCACCGAAGGAGCGTAACCGACCGGGCGAACCTACGGTGTGATCTTTGGATCAGGTGATGGGACGCGCCGATGCGCCGCACGTCCCACGAGGTGGCCCGGCCCCGATCCCCGCGCCTCGGCCGGCGGCCGTCCGCGCACCCGTGACCCGCGAAAACCATTCGACGCGCCCCTCGCGCTGAGCGAGCATCAACACCATGTGCCGGCCCGTCCCTTGCCCCCCGATGCCCGCCGCCGTGGGCGCCCCTGGGCCTGCCGTGCACCCTGATGCCGCCTTCTCGGTCCATCGACGCTGACCCTTCCCGGATACGCCCGGCGGCCCCGTACGGGGAGGGTCGTCAGGCGGCGGGGCCGTGCGTCCGCATCGATTCACCGCACCGGAGAAACCGGAGAGGCAGCCATGCCCCAGCAGCCCTACACCCGCACCAAACCACATCTCAACATCGGCACCATGGGCCACGTCGGTCACGGCAAGACGACGCTCACCTCCGCCATCACCAAGGTCCTCAGCACCCATGGCACGGGCACCTTCGTACCCTTCGACCACCTCGACCGAGCACCCGAGGAGGTCGTACGGGGCGTCACCGTCAACAGCGCGCACCTCGAGTACGAGACCGACACCCGCCACTACGCCCATGCCGACCTGCCCGGGCACGCCGACTTCATCAAGAACATGATCACGGGTGCGGCCCGGCTCGACGGGGCGGTCCTGGTCGTCTCCGCGCTCGACGGAGTCATGCCGCAGACCGCCGAGCATGTGCTCCTGGCCCGCCGGCTGGGCGTCGAACACTTTGTCGTCGCCCTCAACAAGGCCGAGGCGGGCGACCCGGAACGCATGGACCTCATCGAGCTGGAGGTACGCGACCTGCTCTCCCGCCACGGCTGCCCAGGCGGACTGATCCCGGTGGTGCGCGTCTCCGCACGGCGCGCGCTCGAGGGCGACCCGCGGTGGACCGGCGCGGTCGAGGCGCTGCTGGACGCCGTCGACACCTATGTGCCCACCCCGGTGCGGTACACCGACGCACCCCTGCTGCTGCCGGTGGAGAACGTCCTGACCGTCCCCCGCCGCGGCACGGTCGTCACCGGCGCCATCGAGCGCGGCACGGTGCACCTCCATGAGCGCGTGGACGTCGCGGGAGTACTGCGGAACATCGTGGTCACCGGGCTGGAGACCTTCGGCAAACCCATGGCGAGCGCCCAGGCCGGCGACAGCGTGGCGCTGCTGCTGCGCGGGGTGCACCGGCACCAGGTACGGCGCGGGGATGTCGTCGCCGCACCTGGCAGCGTCCTGCCGGGACGGCGCTTCATCGCCCGGGTACGGGTACTGCCGGCGGCCGAGGGCGGCCGCCGACGGCCCGTCGCCACCGGTTACCGGCCGCAGTTCCACCTGCGTACGGCCGATGTGCCCGGCGAGATCGACCTCGGCCCGCACGGCCCGGCCCGCCCCGGCGAGACCGTGACGATGACCGTAGGGCTGGACCGCGGCACCCCGCTCGAGGCGGGCCAGGGCTTCGCGATCCGCGAGGGCGGCCGCACGGTCGGCGCGGGCACCGTGGTCTCGGTGCTGGAGTGAGCCACCGGGGCCCCCGGCACAATGAGGGAGTGGACGAACACCATGAGGGAGCGGACGAACCGATACCCGTGACCCGGGACGTGGACCAGGGCACCGCCAAGCTGCTGCCCGACCTGGACCGGGTCCGGGCCTGGCTGCTGACGGTGGACGGCGCGCCCCAGTCCTATGTGGACCTGGACGACCCCACGCACCTCGAGTTCGAGTACGCGCGGCGGATCGGGCACATCCTGGACACCGTCGCCGAGCCGCGGCGGCCGCTCGATGTGCTGCACCTGGGCGGCGGTGCGCTGACCCTGCCCCGCTACACCGCCGCCACCCGCCCCGGCTCGCGCCAGCTGGTCATCGAGGCGGACCGGGGGCTGGCCGAGCTCATCGGCCGGCACCTGCCCCCGCCGCCCGGGTCGGGCATCGAGGTGCGGACGGCCGACGCCCGCGCCGCCCTGGAGGCCGCCCCCGAGGCCTCGGCCGACGTGATCATCGCGGATGTCTTCGGCGGCTCCCGGGTGCCCGCGCACCTCACCTCGCTGGAGTACGCGCGCTCCGCCGCGCGCGTACTGCGGCCGGACGGCCACTATGTGGCAAACCTCGCCGACGGCGCGCCCTTTGACTTCCTCCGCGGCCAACTCGCCACCTTCGCCGCCGTCTTCGGGCACCTGTGCCTGATCGCGGAGGCCCCGATGCTGCGCGGCCGCCGCTTCGGCAACGCGGTGCTCCTCGCCTCGCACACCGAACCGCCGGTCACCGCGCTGGCCCGGCGCGCCGCCGCCGACGCCTTCCCGGCCCGGGTCGAACACGGGCCCGCGCTGGCCCGGTTCACCGCCGGGGCCGGGCCGGTCGGCGATGCGGAGGCGGTCGGCTCGCCGGAGCCGCCGGGCGGCTCCTTCAGCGTCGGGTGATCACTTCAGCGTCGGGTGATCAGGAGGGCTGCACCGGGCGGAGGGTGCTCATGATCTTCTTGATGGTGTCCTCCGGCACCTCGTCCTTGTCCCCCTTGACGCTGTAGAGCACCCAGGTCGCATAGTCACCGGTGACGTCCTTGTAGGTGACGGTGACGGCCTTGCCGTCGGTGGTGCACTCGCCGGTCTTCTTGACCCCGGTGACGGTGGCCGAGGCGGTCTGGCCGGTCAGCCCGTAGTCGCTCTTGAACGGCTTGCCCTTGATGCTCTCGAACTTGCCGGTCTTCTTCTGGTCGAAGGCGGCCCACACCCAGGTCAGCGCCTCGTTCTCGGCACCCTGGGCCGCGTCCTTGAGCCCCTGTGCGCCCTTGGTGCCGGTGGCGGCCTTGCTGCTGTACTTCTTGCACTCGCCGTTCTTGTAGGTGGCGGGTGCCGTCATGGACTCAAGGCCCTTGGGAAACATGGACTTCTTGTCGGACTCGTCGGTGAGGACCTCCATCACATCCGGTGAACTGACCTTCCACTCCGGCGGAACGTCAAAGGCGTTGTGCCGCTTGGGATTGACCACGACCTTCCAGCCGTTGATCACCGGCTTGGGCACGCCGCCCCCGGCCCGCGGGTTGTCCTCGGGAGCGGCGCTCTGGCTCGGCGAGGCGGAGCCGGCCGCGGAGGCCGAGACCGACGACTTGGGGTCGTCCTTCGCGGAGGTCTTCTTGTCGTCGTCCTTCAGCACCACCACCCCGGTGATCACCGCCGCGGCCACCACCGCCAGCGCCGCGCCGATGGCGATCACCGTGGTGCGCTTGTTGCGCCCGCCCCCCGGAGGCTGCTCCCCGCCGCCCGAAGCTCCGAGGGTGGTCCACTGCGGTCCGCCGGGCTCGCCCGGCTGCGGTCCGCCGGGTTGGGGTCCGCCCGGCTGGGCGTAGGGATTGGGCTGCTGATAGCCCGGTTGCTGATACGGGTTGGGCTGGTGGTAACCCGGTTGCTGATACGGATTGGGTTGCTGAGGGTTCTGCTCGCCCCCGTTGGCGGGCTGCTGTCCTGGCCACATGGGCGACAACCCTAAGGGGCGCCGCTGACGGCAGCCCTTCCCGGTCCTGGCTACCGGCTGGTAACTTGCCGCTCATGTCTGAGACCCAGCCGTCGATCGGCGCCACTCTCGCGGCCACCGTGCCCATGGTCCGTACGCTCAACCTGGTATTCGAGGAGACCACTCCGCAGCGAGCCGTGGTCCGTCTGCCCGATCAGCCCGACTACCACAACCATGTGGGCGGCCCCCATGCCGGCGCGATGTTCACCCTCGCCGAATCGGCGAGTGGTGCGATCGTGCTGGCCGCGTTCGGTGACCAGCTCTCGCGGGCCGTGCCGCTGGCCGTACGGGCCGAGATCGGTTACAAGAAGCTCGCCATGGGACCGGTGACCGCCACCGCCCAACTCGGCCGTCCGGCCGCGGAGGTCATCGCCGAGCTGGACGCGGGGGAGCGCCCGGAGTTCCCGGTGCGGGTGTCGATCACTCGCGAGGACGGCAAGGAAACGGGCGAAATGACCGTTGTATGGACTTTGCGGCCGAACAAGTAGTCACCTCCGCTCAACCGACGATGCCTGGGGAGAGTCTTTACTCACGTAGGCTTCCCGGCGTGCGCCCCCCTGGGCGCACGCCGGGAACAGGTCGTCAACCGGGGAGGAACCGGCGTTGCACATCCAGGAGTGGCTCGAATCGGTACCGGCGGTCGCCATCTACCTGTTGGTGGGCGGGGTCATCGGGCTGGAGAGCCTGGGCATCCCGCTTCCCGGTGAGATCGTCCTGGTCAGCGCCACGCTGCTGGCGGCCTCCCAGGACCACATCAACCCGTACATCCTGGCCGTCTGTGCCATCGCGGGTGCCATCGTCGGCGACTCGATCGGCTATCTGATCGGCCGCAAGGGCGGCAAGCCACTGCTCGCCTGGCTCGGTCGCAAGTTCCCCAAGCACTTCGGATCCCACCATGTGGCCACCGCCGAGCGCTCGTTCCAGAAGTGGGGCATGTGGGCCGTCTTCGTCGGCCGCTTCATCGCACTGCTGCGGATCTTCGCCGGCCCGCTCGCGGGTGTACTGAAGATGCCGTACTGGAAGTTCCTCATCGCCAATGTGCTCGGCGGCATCGTCTGGGCCGGCGGTACGGTCACGCTGATCTACTCCGTGGGCAAGGTCGCCGAGAAGTGGATCGGGAAGATCTCCTGGATCGGCCTGGTCGCCGCCGTGCTCTTCGGGGTGGGCTCGTTCGTGGTGATGCGCATCAAGGCCAAGAAGGCCGCGGCGAAGGCCGAGCAGCAGCCCGGCCCACAGGCCGAGACCGAGACCGAGGCCGCGGTCGCCGCGGAGTGACGGGGCGAAGATCACAGCGCACCGCCCCGCCCGTCCCGCACACCGCTGAGTACGGTGAGCGGGTGCCGAAGTACCGAAACACGCTCCTGTCCGACACCGCTTCGGCCTTCCGGGCCTGGCGGCACCGGACCGCTTCGCGCGTCGTCCACCGCGGCTGGCGCTGGATCCAGCACACCGGGGCGGTCACCGCGGAACGCCCCGGCCCCTACCGCTTCGCCAGGATGGGCACCGGCACCCGGCTCGCCTTCCCGCTCGGGACCGTGTTCGGCGAGCCCTGGATCGAGCTCGGCGACCACTGCGTCATCGGCGAACAGGTCACCCTGACCGCCGGCCTGGTGCCGGACCTCGACCTCGGCCCGGACCCGGTGCTGCGCCTGGGCAATGGCGTGGTGCTCGGCCGCGGCAGCCATGTGGTCGCCTCCCAGCCGGTGACCTTCGGCGATGACGTCTTCTGCGGCCCCTATGTCTATGTCACCAGTGACAACCACTCCTACGACGACCCCGGCCGGCCCATAGGCAGGCAGTGGCCGCGCAGCGCGCCCGTCACGATCGGTACGGGAAGCTGGCTGGGAGCCGGAGCGGTGATCCTGCCCGGTGCCCGGCTGGGGCGCAATGTTGTGGTGGCGGCGGGCGCGGTGGTACGCGGTGAGGTGCCCGACCACACGGTGGTGGCCGGAGTTCCCGCCAGGGCCGTACGGCGCTGGGACGCGGCCGAGGGCTGGGTGCCGCCGCTCAACCGGGCAGTACAGTAGTGCAGCCTGCTTGACCGCATCATCAAATATCCTGGACGGCTTGTGACGGACCTCGACCAGCTCACGCAGTCGCTTGCCCGCAACCTCAGACACTGGCGCACCGAGCGTCACTTCACCCTCGACGCCCTCGCGGCCCGCTCGGGGGTCAGCCGTGGCATGATCATCCAGATTGAGCAGGCCCGCACGAACCCCAGCGTCGGCACCACGGTCAAGCTCGCCGACGCCCTCGGTATCAGCGTCACCACCCTCCTCGACCAAGAGCGCGGGGCGGGCGTCCGGCTGGTGCCCGAGGCGCAGGCGGTACGCCTGTGGTCCACCGAGGCCGGAAGTCACAGCACCCTCCTGGTGGGAGCGGACGCACCGGGGCCACTGGAGCTCTGGAACTGGCGGATCGAGCCCGGCGAGGGCCTCGCCTCCGAGCCGCACCCGCCGGGCACCAGGGAGCTCCTGCGGGTCACGGCCGGAGAGCTCACCCTCGTCGTGGACGGCGAGGAACACCGCGTACCCGCCGGTACCGCCGCGTCCTTCGAGGCGAACGCCCCGCACGGCTATCGCAACGACGGGGACCGGGCCGTGGAGTTGACCATGGTGGTGGCCGTGCCGCCGGTGCGCTGAGCCGCGGGTCCGGAGTGGCCCCCGGGGAGGCGCAGTAACCTTGCGATCATGAGTAGGACGCCGCTGGACGCCTTCGCCGACGTCCGCCTCGCCGTGGAACGCCTGGATCTGCTGGTGCCGCCCGTCGCCGAGGCGATCCGCGGCTGGCAAGGCGCGGTCCCCGTCGAGGAGTTGCGGCATGTCGACACCCCGCCGGAGAAAGCCGATACCGCCGTCCTGGTCGAGCACTACGGGCGGTGGCTGCTGGAGCAGTCCGCCAACTGCGTGATCATCGCGGCCAGGCGCGGCGAGACCACCACCCTCGCCGCCTGCCTCGCCCCCGGCCACACCCGGGTGGACGTCAACGGCGTGGTACGACGCCATTTCGGCGCGCGCAAGGCCTCGTTCGCGCCGATGGACACCGCTCTGGCCGAGACCGGCATGGAGTTCGGCGGCATCACCCCCATCGGTCTGCCCGCCGGCTGGCCGCTGTTGGTGGACGCCGCGGTCGCCCAGAGCTCCTACGTCCTGATCGGCAGCGGCAGCCGGCGCGGCAAGCTCATCGTGCCCGGCAAGGCACTGGCCGAACTGCCCGGCGCCACCGTGGTGGACGGCCTCGCCGCCTGAACTCAGGCCGAGCGGGCTCGCGGCGACACATCGAGCGACAGGGCGAGCGAGTGCCGCCCTCCTCGGCGGAGCGCTCCCAATCTCGGGGTGAGTCATGGCCGTTCATGGCGGGGAACACCTGGCGGCGCAGCCGGCGATTTCGGGTGCCTCCTCGGGGTGGGCGAAGCGTGTTGTGATCATGAACCGACGGTGGCGTCCGCGCGCTCCCGGAAGAACCCCCGGCGCCGGTTCGAGCGCGCAGTATGCCCAGGAGTCGATCATGACAACCGTCGAGATGGGTAGCTTGATGTAGACAACATCAAGTGTCTGGATACCGCCTCTTGCCAGGCTGAAAGTCGCCTGTCGGAGGCGTTTGAACGGCGGATAGCGTGCGTTCTGCTTGATCCAACTTCCGTTAAATTTTTGCCAATTGCCTCTTGGGTAAGAGTCAAATTCCAGAACCTGGTGGTTGCTTGTGAAGAAGTCGATGGTTGCTCGTTTTCTTGTTGCCGCGGTAACCCTTCCTGCCATAGGGCTGAGCGTGGCAAGCCCGGCGTCTGCCGATGGTTACATCCAGTGGAAGCAGAAGAGCAGCGGGAAGTGCCTCTCGTACGCGCGTGACGACGGCTACGTCACCATAGAATCCTGCGACAACAAGAACACCACGCGGTGGTTCGATTCCCAGGGGTCGGACACCAACTATGCTGAGTTCGCTGTGGGTCGGGGCTCCCAGTGTCTTGACAGCAACACCAGTGGGAGCGTGTACCTCAGCGGTTGTGAGTCGGGCAACAACTACCAGAGCTGGTCCGAGGAGAAGTGGAACGGCGGCTGGGTGCTGAAGAACGTCGCCACCGGCAGATGCCTGGGCGCGAAGGACTACGACGACCACAGGGCTTTTACTGGTGACTGCAGCGCAAACTTCGGCAAGTACTGGGAGTAAGCCGCTACTTGCTTGATTCACCGCCCCGACCGGCCCCTATCGGTGTTGACCGATAGGGGCCGGTCCCCGTGCGCTGCCAAGGCCCCAGTCGGCTGCGGGTGCAGGCCATGCGTCGCAAGGCAGGTGGGCCCCTTCGGGTCGCAGGCGCGCACGCCCCCTTGCGCTGCCTGCCCGTAGGGGCGATGGTCGTGCAAACGAGCGCAATCGGTTCGACGCAGGGAGTGGACATGAGGTTGCGTTTCCTGGGGATCATCCCGAACACGCCCGGCAACGAGTCTCCGACAGTATGGCTGGATGAGGACAGCGGGGACCTGCTGATCCAGTCCTACAAGGCCACCGAGGCGGAAGTGAAGGCGTGCCAGGAGATCGGCTCCATCCCCGGTCACGGGACTGACGTTCCTGACCACGAGACGATCATCCGCCTGCCCAAGGTCATGTTGCAGTACATCCCCCGGCCAGACGGCGAGGAGAGCAGTGCCCACGTCGCTTGAGGAAGAGTGGTCCGGCGTCACCCGGAGCGCTGTCCATCTGGAGATGAGAGACAGCTACATCCGGGACGATCCGGGGTTCATCGCGTGGCAGCAAGGGCGGACCGCCGAAGCGGTGGTCAAGTACCGGGGGTGGACTGAGCTGATGAAGCAGGCGACAGCACGAGGGGTGGTGGTGCGTCGCGCTCGTATCGTGAGCGAACCTCTGTCGGACTATTGCCGGTTTGAGTACGACGTGACCGGCCCGGTGAACCTCGCTGGTGGTGAACAGGTGCGCTGGCTGCCCCGCCGTCTCGCCTCTGACATTGCTCTGCCCGGCAACGACTTCTGGGTGTTCGACGGCGCGCACGGCAAGTTCAATCACTTCACGGGTGAGGGTTCATCTGCTGGTCCAGAACCCTTCGATGACTCCCGCGTGGTGAAGCTGTGCGCTGACGCGTTTGAAGCCGTGTGGGAGCGGGCTACTCCGCATGAGGGGTATCGGCCCGTCTGAGTCATGGCAGCTTCGTCATCGTCCAGCGTTCAGGCGGCCCGGCAGGCTCTTGCGGATCGTCTTCGCGAGCTATGCCGGGACGCCGGGATGGAGGGCAAACAGCTTGCAGCGGCGTGCGGTTGGCACCCTTCCAAGGTGTCTCGGATCTCGACAGCGAAGACCACGCCGTCCGCCGATGACATTCGGGTGTGGTGTCAGGCCTGCGGTCGCGAGGACCAGGCAGACGACCTGATTGCCTCTCTCCGCGCCGTCGAGGGCATGTGGGTTCAATGGCACCGCATGGAGCGTTCGGGGCTGCGACGCGCTCAGGAGTCCGTTCTTCCGCTGTATGAGCGCACCACCCGATTCCGCGCCTACTCGCCAAACTTCGTGCCGGGTCTGATCCAGACGTATGGCTACACGGAAGATGTGTTGCGTGCTGTCCAGCGGAGACGGGTTGCAGTCGATGACGTGGCCGACGCCGTGGCCGCTCGCATGGAGCGTCAGCGCGTGATCCACGAGGGGCACCGGCGCTTCGCCTTCCTGGTGGAGGAATCCGTCTTGAACAACGGGCTCGGTGACGCCGACACACAGGCGGAGCAGCTTGACCACCTGCTGACGGTCGGAGCACTGCCTAACGTCAGCGTTGGTGTGATCCCGAACCGTCTCGGCCGCGTGAGGATGCCAGTAGAGGGCTTCTGGATCTACGACACGGCACAGGTCAACGTGGAGCTTGTCTCCGGGTACCTAACGCTGACGCAGCCCAGTGAAGTGAAGGCGTACGCCGACACGTTCGCCACGCTGGCCGACATGGCCGTCTACGGGCCGAAGGCCCGTGCGCTGATCACGGCGGCCATGAACAGGCTCCGCTGATTGGCGCGCAATCACGCGCAATCGGATAGCCGCCGACGTTCCACAGTCCCTAGCGTCTCCTCATGACCCCGGACATCGAAGCAGCCGCACAGCAAGCCGACGCGTTCATGGCAGGGAAGAAGAAAGCCGACGACACGGCGTTCATGCTGGGGCGCGTGCTGGCCGAGATGGGCCTCCGGGTCGGTGACAGGGACTCGTGGCCGCAGCTGACGGGTCGCGCTTCCCTTGGCGGTGAGCCGTATGTGTACCTGGGAACGGTGCCGCTGGCCACCGCACGCAAGCTGATCGACGCCCTGATCTACGCGGAGTCGGTGCAGCGGGACGCGCCTCACCTGCGCCACCCCGGCCACAACGCCTAGCAGGGCTGCACCGCCGCACGACGGCACAGGGGCCGTCCCTGTGCACGCGTTGGGCAGGAAGGAGTGCCCCCAGAATGGGTAAGAAGGACTTCGAGAATGCCGGGGAGCCCTGGGGCCCGCAGGCCAACCAGGATCAGGCGACCGACCCGGACACCCGCGTCTCTCAGAACGGCGACGTCCACAGCGGGATGGCCGACGACAAGGACCGGGAAGGCAAATGAGGCGTGGCGAGGACCTGATTCAGGACCTGAGAGAACAGGGCTTCATGCGGTGTGAGACCACCAAGGACGGCCAAGCCGTGATCATGCGCAAGGGCCGCCGCTGGACCGTCGTGCCACTGCGGTGGCTCAACGATGAAGCCGTGGACACCATCAAGACTCAGGCCGGGATCAGCCTTGTCTGACCCATCCCACCGTGGCCCCACCCGTGCGCTCCTCCCCCGAGGCGTGCGGGTGGGGGTTCTCGCTGCCGGCACCCAAGACCGCAGATGAAGAGCGGTTCAGTAGCCCAGGGAATGGAGTTCGATCGCCGGGCACCGGTCCATCACCATCGACAACCCCGCCGCGCGGGTCCGCTCGTACGCCTCCTCGTCGATGACGCCCAGCTGGAACCAGACCGCCTTCGAGCCGATCGCGACGGCCTGGTCGGCGATGGGCCCGGCGAGTTCGGATCTGACGAAGACATCGACCACATCAACGGGGAAGGGGATCTCGGCCAGCGAGGCGTACCCCTGCTCGCCGTGCACCGTCTCGGCCTTCGGGTGCACCGGCACGATGCGCTTGCCGTGGCGCTGCAGCACATCGGCCACGCCAAAGGCCGCGCGGCGGTCGTTGGCGGACAGGCCGACGATCGCCCAGGTGTCGCCGGCCGCTTCGATGATCTTCCGGATGGTCCCCGGTTCCGCGTACATGCCCGCTCAACGAGCGGCCCCACCGGAGCATTCCCGCGGCACATAGGCTTGCGGGATGCAGGACGAGTACCGCACGGTCGCACGCGAGGGCGTGCATGAGATCGAGATCAGCAAGTCGCGCTTCATCTGCGCGCTCGCGCCCGCCGCGAGCGAGGAGGAGGCGCAGGCCTTTGTCGCGCGCATCCGCAAGGAGCACCCCACTGCCCGGCACCACTGTTTCGCCTATGTGCTGGGCGCCGACGGCTCCGTCCAGAAGGCGAGCGACGACGGTGAGCCCGGCGGGACGGCGGGGGTGCCGATGCTGCAGATGCTGGTGCGTCGCGAGGTGCGGTATGTCGTCGCGGTGGTCACCCGCTACTTTGGCGGCGTCAAGCTCGGTGCGGGCGGACTCATCCGTGCCTATGGAGGGGTTGTCGGCGAGGCACTGGACACGCTCGGCACGGTGACCCGGCGGCGCTTCCGGCTGGCCACGGTCACCGTCGACCACCAGCGGGCCGGAAAGCTCGAGAACGAGCTGAGGGCCGGCGGGCGCACGGTGCGCGAGGTGAACTACGGGGCGGGCGTGCGGATCGAGATCGGTTTGCCGGACGCGGACATCGAGGCATTCCGGGCCTGGCTCGCGGATGCCACGGCGGGCACGGCGGGGCTGGAGCTGGGCGGCGAGGCATACGAGGCGTAGGGCGTGCCCAACGGCGTGGCAGGCAACGGCAGGTAGGGGAAACCCGACCCTCACGTCTCGACCTGGCCGTCATGACCGTGCCCTGCCCGGCCGACTGCAATGGCCGGGTGAGGATTCAAGGTGCCGAGCAGACGACCGCCGAGCCGGGCCCCCGGTGGGAGCGCAGACCGTATTGGATCGCGGGCTGGCTGCTCGCCGCGGCGTGGGCCGCGGCGTTCCCGGCGTTCTCCGCGCTGGAGACACACCGGATATGGGGGAGCGCCGCCGCGGCGGGCTATCTGGGTGCGGCGCTCGCGGCATGCGGGCTGCCGCGCCCGGGGGCCCGGACCGCGTCGGTGGCGGTCGCCCTGGCCGGGGCAGTCGTACTGCCCCTGTTGTATCTGGTGCTGACGGGACGGGCCCAGAGCGAGGTCGAGGTGATCGAGCGCTCCGGCCGCCTGCTGCTCGAGCAGGGAACTCCCTATCTGGCGCACCCACGCAACGTCGGGGACTACACGCCGTACCTGCCCGGCATGGCGCTGCTGGGGATCCCCCGGGCGCTGCTCGGTGAACACGGCTGGGCCGCCAGGCTGTTGGGCGACGCCCGGGTCTGGTGTGCGGCGGTGCTCCTCGGCTGCCTGTGGCACGGACGGGCCGTGCTGCGGGCAGCCCGCGCACCGTTCGGGACGGTCATGGCGGTGCTGGTCGCCTCTCCGGTGGTGGCGCTGCCGCTGTGCGTCAGCGGGGTGGACCTTCCGCTGACCGGCCTGTGCTGCCTGGCGCTCGCCCTGGCGGCCCGCGGACGTCCGGTGGCGGCGGGGCTGGCGCTGGCCGTCGTGTGCTCCCTCAAGTGGACCGCCTGGCCCGCGATACCGGTGGCCGTCGCCCTGCTCGCCCGCGGCCCCGGCGCACGGGCGGCCCTACGGTGCGCGGGCATCGCGATGGCCGGTGCGATCGTGCTGGTCCTGCCGGGCGCGTTGCTCTCGCCCGGTGCCATGGTCCGGCAGGTGCTGGCCTTTCCCGCCGGGCGGGGTGAGGTGGCCACCCCCGCCGACAGCCCGTTGCCGGGCCGGCTGCTCGCGGACCAGGGCGCGGCCGGCTGGTACGCGGCGGTCAGCTTGCTGGTCTGTGGAGCGCTGGCGGTCGGCGTCTCTCTCGTACTGCGGAAGCCGGCCGGGGTGGTGGCCGCCGCCGACCGGCTCGCGATCGGCCTGTGCCTGGCCTTCCTGCTGGCTCCCGCCGGCCGGTTCGGCTATCTCGCGCTGCCCGTGGTGCTGGCGACCTGGGCCCGGGCGGCCGTCGGCCGCCACCGGACACCGCCGGTGCCCGGCTCCGCACGGACGGCCGCCACTCGGGCGCCGGTGCCCGTGGGCGGCATCCGGTGACCGTACGGCCCGGACCTCAGCCGGTATCGCCCCGCAGATGCGCCAGCACGGCGAGCACCCGCCGGTTGCCCTCGGCCGGGTCGAGATCCAGCTTCATGAAGATGTTGCCGGAGTGCTTGACCACCGACGCCTCGGTGACGCTGAGCCGCCGGGCGATCGACTGGTTGTTGAGCCCCTCCGCCATCAGCGCCAGGACCTCCCGCTCCCGGGGCGTGAGCCGGCCCAGCGGCTGGTGCTCCGCCTGCTGGACGAGCAGCACCCGGACCACCTCGGGGTCGATGACGGTCTGGCCGTCCGCGACCCGGCGCAGTGTGTCCAGGAACTCGGCGACCTCGCCGACCCGGTCCTTGAGGAGATAGCCGAGCCCGGCCGCCTCCGGGCCGGCACCGCTGAGCAGCTGGGTCGCATAGGCGGTGGCCACATACTGGGACAGTACGAGCACCGGCAGCCGGTCATGGCGGGCGCGCAGCTCCAGGGCGGCCCGCAGCCCCTCGTCGTGGAAGCCGGGCGGCATCCGGACATCGGTGATCACCACATCGGGACGGTCCTCGTCCACCGCCCGCGCCAGCGCCTCGGCGTCCCCGACCGCGGCGGTCACCTGATGGCCGCCGCGGGTGAGCAGCTCCACGAGCCCGGCCCGCAGCAGCACCGAATCCTCGGCCAGAACTATCCGGAGCACGGCACCTCCACCTGGAGCCGGGTCGGACCGCCGACGGGACTGACCACCATGAGCCTGCCTTTCAAAATCGCCAATCGGTCCGCCAATCCTTGCAGGCCCGCCCCGGCCGAGGGATCCGCCCCGCCCCGCCCGTCATCGGTGACCGACAGGGCCAGCCGGTCCTCGTCGAGCCTGCCGAAGACGGTGATCCGGGAAGCACCGCTGTGCTTGCACGCGTTGGCCAACGCCTCGGTGACCGTGAAGTACGCCATTGTCTCGACCGCACCGGGCAGCCGGTGCGGCAGATCGATGTCGACGGTGACCGGTATCGGATTGCGCAGGGCGACCTCCGCCACGGCGGCGGCCAGGCCGTGGTCGGTCAGCACCTGCGGGTGGATGCCCCGCACCAGATCGCGCAACTGGTCCAGTGCCAGGCGGGCTTCGCCGCGGGCCCGGGAGACCAGCGCGGCGGCGGGCGCGTCCTGGCCGCGCAGCTCCAGCTCGGCGAGCCCCAACGTCATGGTGAGCGCGACCAGTTGCTGCTGGGCGCCATCGTGCAGATCGCGTTCGATGCGCCGCCGCTCCGCCTCGAAGGCATCGGCCAGCCGGGCCCGGGAGCGGGTGAGTTCCACGACCCGGCTGCCGAGGTCCTCGTCACGGGCCGACAGCAGCAGCCGCGCCAGTTGCACCTGCGCGGCGGACACCAGCCCCGCCGCGTACGCCGACCCGGCCAGGCCGACCAGCCCGACGGCGGTGGCCGGCAGCGCCGCCGGCGGGTTCGGGACCGGCGTACCCGGGATGAGCATCACCGTGTCGGGAGCAACCGCCCAGACGATCAGCGGCGCGGCCACCAGCGCGGCCGAGAACAACAGCAGTGCCACCACCCCGGCGCCGACGACGGCGAAGACCAGCCCGAACACCACCGTGTAGCCGAGCTCACGCCAGGTGGCCCGCTCCCGCAGCCTGGTGCGCAGCCAGGTCATCACCCCGGCGGCGGCCGGCGCGTCATGCGGGCCGGGCACCGGCACCGGCTCGACCAGCCGCAGCCGCCGCCGCTCCAGGGCGCCGACCGGGATGCCGGACAGCGCGGCCACCGTCAGCACCGCCAGGCCCACCCCGACCACCGAGAGCCCCACCCCGGCGACCAGCAGCGCGCCGAAGACGAGCAGCGCGGCGCAGCCGGCCACCGTCCCGCTGAGCAGATATGCCCAGCAGCGCCAGGGCCAGCCGGAGACGAGAAAACGCAGCGGACGCCGCCGCAACGCCTCCCACACGGCGATGCCCGGCGCCGGTGGCGATGACCGCATGTGCACACCTTTCGGTCGATCGCGTCACTTCGGGCTCCGACCCGACTCTAAGCCATGTCCCAGGGGCGGCGATGGTAGGGAAAACCCATCCATGAGAACTCCCCGCAGGCCCACTGCCCATCTCGGCTCACCGTGCTGAACTGGGGTTTCACCACTACTACCACCCTTGCCGAGGACACCGCGACATGTCACTGCGCACCGACACCCACCGACCGGCCACCGACCTGGTGGCCGTGTCCAAGAGCTATCCGGGTGCCTCGGGGCCGGTGCCGGTACTGCACGAGGTCACCCTCGGGTTCCCGCGGCAGGCCCTGACCGCGGTCATGGGCCCGTCGGGCTCGGGCAAGACGACGCTGCTGCACTGCGCCGCGGGGCTCGAACGACCCACCGGCGGGCAGGTGTTCCTGGGCGACACCGACCTGGGAGCCTGCGACGAACGACAGCTCACCACGATCCGGCGGAGCCGGATCGGGTTTGTCTTCCAGCAGTTCAACCTGCTGCCCATGCTCACGGCGTATGAGAACGTCGCCCTGCCGCTGCGGCTGACCGGGCGCAAGCCCCGGCGTGCGATCGTCCTGGAGGCGCTGCGCCAAGTGGGGCTGGAGGACAAGGCGGGGCGGCGCCCCGCCCAGCTCTCCGGCGGCCAGCAGCAACGCGTCGCCATCGCCCGGACCCTGGTGGCCGAACCCGAGATCGTCTTCGCCGACGAGCCGACCGGGTCGCTCGACCGGTCGGCCGGCCGGCAGGTCATGGGCCTGCTGCGGCAGGTCGTGGACCAGGCGGGCCGAACCGTGGTGATGGTGACCCACGACCCGGCGGCGGCCGGATGCGCGGACCGGGTGGTCTTCCTCTCCGACGGCCGGGTCGTCGGCAGGCTCGACCACCCCACGGCCGACGAGATCACCACCCACCTCGGCCGGTGGGAGCGATGATGTGGCGGCTCTCGCTCCGGTCGGTGCGCCACTACCGGGCGCTGTACGCCGGAACCTTTGTCGCGCTGGCGCTCGGTGTGGCACTGATCGGTGTCTGCGCGGCGGCGCTGTCCGCCACCTGGAACGTACGGCAGCCGTCCGGCGCACCGTCGGTGACCCTCAAGGACGGCTCGGGCACCAGCCATGTCCTCGCCGACGGCGCCTATGACCTGGGCGGTGTGCAGAGCGTGCTGGCCATGGCCGGTGTGGTCTGCGCCCTGGTGACGGTCTTCGTCATCGCCGGGACCTGTGCGTTCAGCGTCGCGCTGCGACGCCGCGACATGGGCCTGCTGCGACTGGTCGGCGCGGGTGGCCCGCAGGTGCGCCGTATGGTGATCGGGGAGTCCGTGGCGGTGGCGGTGCCGGCCGCACTCGTGGGCTGTGTGCTGGCGGCCGTGGCCACCCCGTGGGCGGTGCGCGGCCTCGACGGGACGGGCCTGTCGCCCGTCGGGCTGCGGCCCGGACCGCTCGGCGGACCGCTGCTGTTCGCCGCGGGCAGTGGGCTCGTCATCGCGGTGCTGGGGGCGCTGGCCGCGTCCGGGCGAGCCGCCCGAGCGCGGCCCGTCGAGGCGCTGCGCGAGGCCGAACTGGACTCCCGGGTGATGACTCCCGGGCGCCTGACCACCGGCACCCTGCTGCTGATCACCGGAGCCGCCATGGTCGGGTGGGCCCCGAAAGCCGGTGCGGAGGCGGCAACTCCGCTGGCGCTCTTCGGGGCGATCGCGCTGACCCTGGCCGCGACCTCGCTCGGCCCGCTGTATCTGCCATGGCTGCTGCGGCTGTTGACCGCGCCGTTGAAGTGGACGGGATCCGTCTCCGGCCGGCTGGCGGCGGAGGCGGCGAGCACCTCCCGGCGCAGGACCGCTTCGCTGGCGGGGCCGGTTCTCGCCGTCGTCGCCGTCGTCGGCACCTTCACCTCGGTGCTGGCCACCACGGGCGCCGCCGCCGATGCCGACGAACGGCAGCGGACCGTCGCACAGCTGGTGGTCGAGCCGGTCACGGACACCGGCCTCAGCCCGCGCGATCTGGCGAAGCTGCGGGACGACCCGCGGATACGCGCGGTATCGGCGCCCGCCCCGGTCGACGTCGCGGTGGCCGGGCCGGACTCCGTGTGGAAGGAACAGGCCGCCGTGGCCGATGTGCCGGCCCTGGCCCGGACCCACCGGATCACCGTGGTCGAGGGCAATGTGAGGCAACTCGCCCCGGACACGGTCGCGGTCTCCAAGGAGTTCGCCGGCTGGTACGGCTACCACGCGGGCAGCCGCATCACCTATGGGCTCTTCGGAGGCGAGCCCGTCACCGCCCGGGTGGTGGCCGTGCTGGACGGCGGGGCCGCCGTCCCGTCCCTGGTGCTTCCGGCGGCTGCGGCGCGCGGAGCCGCGGCGCCCGAGCGGGCGGCGGTGCTGCTCGACGACGCATCGGCGCGTTCCGCCGACGCGGTGGCGGAGCGGCTGACTGCCGCCCTGGGCGCCGACCGGGTGGTGGCGACACCCACCGGACGCTGGTTCGACCGGTCCCACGGCGACCAGGACCGGCTCAACCGCCTGGTGCTGCTGGTGCTGACCGGACCCGCTTCGGCCTACGCGCTGATAGCGGTGGCGAGCACGCTCGTCATGTCCTACAGCCGACGCGGCCGCGACATCGCCGGGATGCGGATGGTCGGTGTCAGCCCGGCGCAGCTGCTGCGGATGGCCCTGTGGGAGACGCTCAGCACCGTCCTCGCCGGAGCAGGAGTCGCCGCCACGGTGATCGCCGTCGCGGTCTCGGCCCAGCGGGGAGCCCTGCGGGTGTTCCAAGGAGCGGTCCCGCTCGACGTGCCATGGACGGTCCTCCTCGGACTCGTGGCCGGGTGCCTGGCGGTCGCGGTCGCCGTGAGCCTGATCGCGACGCGGCGCCTGCTCCGGCACGGCGGCAGCACGGAGATCAATGCCCGCCGGTGACCGGGCTCCGCGCCCGGCCCGGGGCACGGACGCCGATGCGGCCGCCCTGCCGGCGTCAAGGCCCCACAGAACCTTCCCCGGCGTGGGAGGGTTCGCAGTGGACCGGATGTCCCGGTCCATAGGCAGGAGGCAATCGCCGTGCCCGTTGAACCTGTCCTTGTCACCGGCGCCGGCGGCGGCGTCGGCGGCGCCGGACGAAGGATCCTGGAACGGTTGCGGGCACGGAACGTGCCCGTCAGAGCCCTCGTACACCACGACGATGAACGCGCCTCGGACCTGAGGACGATGGGCGGCGTGGAGGTGATGGTCGGTGACCTCACCCGTGGTGCGGACGTGGTCAAGGCGCTGGCCGGCTGCCACCGGGCCTACTTCGGAATGAGCGTGTCGCCCGCCTACCTGGAGGCCGCGGCGACGGTGGCAGCCGTCGCCAGGGAAAGCGTCGGCCTGGAACTGCTGGTGAGCATCTCGCAGATGACCGTCTCGCAGATGGACCTCACCAGCGACGCCGAGTCCCGGCAGCAGCGACTGCACTACCTTGCCGAACACATCCTCGACTGGTCCGGGGCACCGGTCGTCCACGTCCGGCCCACCGTGTTCATGGAGAATCCGCTCTTCGCCAGGGTGGCGGCCGCTTCGATCCGGCGGGACGGCACGATCCGCCTCCCCTTCGGCCCGGCCCGAACCTCACCGGTCGCCGCCGCCGACGTGGCCGAGGTCATCACGGCACTCCTGCTCGACCCTGCCCCCCGGACCCACCGCAGCTACGAACTGACCGGGGCTCGATCCCGCGACATGACCGCCATCGCGGCCGAGTTCTCCGCTGCCCTGGGCCGCGACGTGACCTACGTCGATGTGCCCTACCAGGAGTGGCTGGAGCACCACCTCAAGAACCAAGGCCTGCCGGACCACGTGTTCGAGCACATCGCCACAATGGCCAGGCTGCATGGCGAGAACCGATACGACCGGGCGACGAACGACGTCGCCGAACTTCTTGGTCGCCCCCCACTGGGGTTCGACACCGTGATCAAGGACCTGCTCGCCCGGCAACCATGACCGGAGGGATCCGGTGCCGCTGCTGGGCCGGCATGAGCGCCTTGCGTACCGCACGACCCGTGCGCCCATCCGGCCCGGGCGGTTGCACGGCCGGCCAACGTCGTCGATCAGGCTGCACATCATCAGAGGGGTTGGCAACTGCTCGTCGAGGAGCGCATATGAGGTCGTCTTAGCTCGATGGTGTGATGGCCGGCTTCCGGGCTTGCGGTGCCCTGGGTCATCCGGGTTAGCGTGGCGGCGCGATCTGGGACGCCGGGTGCGGTGTCGGCGTGCGGGGCCCCTGCTCCACCGGAGCGATGGTTCAGGGCCTCCCCGTCGCCTCTGGCCGTATCCATATGGCCAGGTCGCGTAGGGAACCGGCCTCCCGGGACCGGACCACGCACAGGATGCGTGTCGCCGCCTCGGGGTCGAGTACGCCGGGGAACCAGTGCGCCCAAGACCGTTCGGGGCGTGCGGCTGACCGGGCTCACTCCTGCTCAGTCCGTAGGAACGGTACCGTGAAGATCTCCAGTGCATTTGCCTCCTCCTTGGACGCACCCGCTCACATCGCCGTCGCCGAGCGGCTCGGCTACGAGCGTGCGTGGCTCTACGACACTCCCCACCAGAGCCCCGATGTGTGGATGCTGCTGGCTCTCGCCGCGGAGCGCACCGAGCGCATCGGCCTCGGGCCGGGAGTGCTGGTGCCGACTCTCCGTCACCCCATGGTCAACGCGGCCGGAGCCGCCGGTCTGGCCGCCCTCGCCCCGGGAAGAGCCGCTGTCGCCTTCGGAACCGGTTTCACCAGCGCACGCGCCATGGGAGCCAAACCCGCCACGTGGGCATATCTCCGTGAATACCTCACCGCGTTCCGAGGCCTGCTCGCAGGAGAGACCGTGCAATGGCACGGCGCCCGCCTCCGCATGATGCATCCGGCCGGCCATGCCCCGGAGCGCCCGATCGACATCCCGGTCGCCATCTCGGCCACGGGGCCCAAGGGGCTCGCCATCGCCCGTGAGCTGGGCGACGGGCTCTTCTCCGTCAACGAGGAAACGTCGGGCGCCCGGGACTTCTCCTGGGCGGCGCTGACCGTCCACGGCACGGTACTGGCCGAGGGCGAAGCGCTGAACTCGCCGCATGTGAGGGCCGCGGCGGGCCCGGGGAACGCGCTGGCCTACCACTTCCTGCACGAAGCCGGCCAGGACGTGCGCAACCTGCCCGGCGGCGAGCAGTGGCTGAAGTCGATCGGGCACACCGATCCGCGGGACAGCCATCTGGCCATCCACGAACAGCACTTGGTCGGACTGAACGAGGCCGACCGCGCCGCCTGGCAGGCCGGAAGCTGGGAGGCGGTTCCGCGCACGACGTTCACGGGAACCCGCGAAGAGGTTCGGCAGCGTCTCGCCGAGGTCGCCGAAGCAGGCGTGACCGAGCTGATCTACCAGCCCAGCGGCCCCGACATCCCCGCCGAGCTCGAGACATTCCTCGAGGCCGCGACGGGGCTCTGACCACGGCCCGGCCGTTCGGCCGGGCCGGCACCAAGGGCCCCCGCCCGCGGACCGAGCATCGAAGTCCGGGGACGAGCACCCGGTTCGCTCATCGATGCCGCGCGCCGCAGGGGCTGATGTGGCTGGTGCCGACATCGAGTACCGTGCTGGGTCGGTGTCGGCTGAGCACGCGGAGCACGCGGAGGAGTGGAAACATGCAGGTCGGAGTCCCGTCTTGAGGATTCTGCACACCTCGGACTGGCACCTCGGACGGTCCTTCCACCGAGTGAGCCTCCTCGGAGCCCAGCGCGACTTCCTCGACCACCTCGTCCGCACCGTGCGGGAGCGGCACATCGACGCCGTACTGGTCGCCGGGGACATCCACGACCGGGCGGTGCCGCCGCTGTCCGCCGTCGAGCTGTTCGACGAGGCGCTGCACCGGCTCGCCGCGCTCGGAGTGCCGACCGTCATGATCTCCGGCAACCATGACTCCCCGCGCCGGCTCGGCGTGGGCGCCGGACTCATCGAACGGGCCGGAATACACCTGCGCACCGACCCGGCGGGCTGCGCCCGGCCCGTCGTCCTCGCCGACGCGCACGGAGACATCGCGTTCTACGGGCTGCCCTACCTCGAACCCGCCCTGGTACGCGAAGAGTTGGGTGCCCGGGCGGCGAGCCATCCGGCGGTCCTGGCGGCGGCCATGGACCGGGTGCGGGCCGACCTCGCGGCCCGGCCCGCCGGGACCCGGTCCGTCGTCCTCGCCCATGCCTTCGTCACCGGAGGCGCGCCCAGCGACAGCGAGCGCGACATCACCGTCGGCGGTGTCGACTCCGTATCCCCCGAGATCTTCCACGGGGTGCACTACACGGCCCTCGGGCACCTGCACGGCTGCCAGACGATCAGCGAACGCATCCGCTACTCCGGCTCCCCGCTCGCCTACTCCTTCTCCGAGGCCGGCCACCGCAAGACCATGTGGCTGATCGACCTCGACGCCGACGGCACGGTGACCGCCGAGCGGCTCGACTGCCCGGTGCCCCGCCCGCTCGCCCGGCTGCGCGGCCGCCTCGACGACCTCCTGACGGACCCGGACCTCGACCGCCATGAGGAGTCCTGGGTCGAGGCCACCCTCACCGACCCGGTCCGCCCCCGGGAACCGATGGCCCGGCTCGCCCGCCGCTTCCCCCAGGTGCTGAGCCTCGTCTTCGAGCCCGACCGCGGCCGCGAGGACCCGCTCGCCTCCTACGCCCGGCGGCTGCGCGGCCGCACCGACGGACAGATCACCGAGGACTTCGTGGCCCATGTGCGCGGCGGCCGGGGCCCGGACGAGGCCGAGCGCGCCGTGCTCACCGCTGCCCTCGACGAGGCGCGGATCGCCGGGAACGAGGCGGGCGCATGAGACTGCACCGGCTCGGGATCACCGCCTTCGGCCCCTTCGGCGGCGCACACCAGGTCGACTTCGACGAACTGTCGGCCGCCGGGCTCTTCCTGCTGCACGGCCCCACCGGAGCGGGCAAGACCTCCGTGCTGGACGCGGTCTGCTACGCCCTCTACGGTGGCGTGCCCGGCGCCCGCCAGGGCGGTGGGCACACCCTGCGCAGCGACCACGCGGCGGCGGACACCCGCACCGAGGTGGTGCTCGAACTGACCGTGGGAGAACGCCGGTTGGAGATCACCCGGCGCCCCGAGCAGCTCCGCCCCAAGAAACGGGGCACCGGCTTCACCCGCGAACGGGCCCACAGTGCCCTGCGCGAGCGGACCGCCGACGGGCAGTGGCGCGGGCTCAGCCGCTCCCACCAGGAGATCGGCGAGGAGCTCAGGCAGCTGCTCGGCATGAGCCAGGAACAGTTCTGCCAGGTCGTCCTGTTGCCCCAGGGCGACTTCGCCCGCTTCCTGCGGGCCGAGGACACCGCCCGCGGCAGGCTGCTCGGCAAACTCTTCGAAACGGGGCGCTTCGCCGCACTGGAGACCCGCCTGGCGGAGCTGCGCCGCGCCGCGGAAGCCCAGGTGCGCACGGGCGACGAGCGGCTGCTGGCGCTCGGCCACCGGATGGGGCAGGCGGCGGCCGACCCGTCGCTGCCGGAGGTGGGCACCCCCGGGCCGGCCACGGCCGCCGCCGGGCCGCCGCTCGGCCCCGGCGACGCGGGACTGGCCGAGGCGGTGCTGGAATGGGCGGCCCTGGCCCGTACCGGCGCCCGGGAACGCCGTGACATCGCCGAGGCCGCGACCCGCGCGGCCGAGCGGGCCCATGACACCGCCCGGCACCACGCCGACGAGGTGAGGGAACTGGCGCGGCTCCAGCACCGGCACGCCGAGGCCGGGCGGCGCGCCGCCGCCCTCGAGGAACAACGCGGGGAGCGGGAGCGGGCGGGGGACCTGCTGGAACGGGCGCTGGCCGCGGACACCGTCGCCCCCGCCCTGGAACTGCGCGACGAGGCCGAACGCGCCCACCGCGCGGCGAGCGCCGCCGAACAGCAGGCCCGCGCCCACCTGCCCGCCGGGCACCGGGACGCGAGCGGCGAACAACTGGCCGCCCTGGAACGGGCGTTGCGCGAGGACCTCGGCTCGCTCTCGGCCGCCCGCCGCGCCGAGTCGCGGGCCGCCGGCATCGCCGCCGAACTCGCCGCCCTGGAACGCGAGGCACACGCCGACGACGACGCCCTCACCGACGACGCCGACTGGCTGGCCGGCTGGGAGACCACACGCCAGGCCCGCCGGCAGCGCCTGGCGCGGGCGCAGGAGGCCGCCACCCGGGCCGAACAGCTCGGCTCCCGGGCCGAGGCCGACCGGCAGCGGCTGGAGGCCGCCCGGCACCGCGACCTCCTCGCCCGCGAGAGCGGCGAAGCGGAAGCCGCTCGGCTGCGCGCCCGCGAAGAGGCGGCGACCGCCCGCGAACACTGGCTGGGCCTCAAGGAACGCCGCCTGCGCGGCATCGCCGCCGAACTGGCCGCCGGACTGCGGCCGGGCGTGCCATGTGCCGTCTGCGGCGCCACCGAACACCCCGCCCCGGCCCGCGCGGGCGCCGGACAGGTGGACGGCGCCGCCGAAGAGGCCGCGCTGGAGGCCTCCCGGCAAGCCGAGGCGGCATATGACGAGGCCACCCGCCGGCTGCAGTCGGTGCGCGAAGCCCTGGCCGCCGCCACGGCGGGCGCGGGCCCGGCCGCGGTCGCCGAACTGGCCGAACTCGCCGAGGCGTCACACCGGTCCTGCACCGAGGCGCGCCGGGCCGCCGCCGACATCCACGCCGCCGCCGAGGCGCTGGACGCGGCCGAGCGCGAGTACGAGCGGCGGCGCGGCGGGCAGCAGGCGGCCCAGCTGCGGATCGCCGCCCGGACCTCCAGCCGGGAAAACCTCGAGCGCGAACTGGGCGTGATCGAAGGAGAGTTGGCCCGGACCCGCGGGGAGGCCGAGACTGTGTCCGGCCGGGCGGCACTGCTGGAGAGCCGGGCGGCCCTGCTGACCGCGGCCGCCGAGGCGGTGCGGGAGGCCGGGACCGCGGCGGCCCGGCTGAAGGACGCCGACGCCCGGCTCGCCGATGTCTCCTACCGGGCCGGTTTCGCCACCCCCCGGCTGACGGTGGACGCCCTGCTGGACGCGGCCGCACAGCGGGAGCTGCGGCAGCGCCTCGACCGGTGGCGGAGCGAGGCGGCCGCCGTCGCCGCCGAGCTGGCCGACCCCGCGGTGGCCGGTGCAGCCGAGCAGCCCCCGGCCGGCCCCGAGGCCGCCCGGGCGGCGGCCGACGCCGCCACCCGAGCGCTGCGCGACGCCTCGGCCGGGGAGGCCGCCGCCCGGGAGCGCTGCGCGGAACTCGACCGGCTGTCCCGCGAGGCATCGGCCGACGCCCGGCGGCTCGCCCCGCTGCGCGAGGAGTACCACCGGGTGGCCGGGCTCGCCATGCTGGCCGCCGGCACCTCCCCGGACAACGAGCGGAAGATGCCCCTGGAGTCCTATGTGCTGGCCGCCCGGCTGGAACAGGTCGCCGCCGCGGCGACCGCCCGGCTGCGGTACATGTCCTCCGGCCGCTACACCCTGGTGCACTCCGACGCCCGCTCCGGCGGGCGGGCCCGCTCCGGCCTGGGCCTGCATGTCATCGACGCCTGGACCGGCAGCGAGCGCGACACCGCGACGCTCTCCGGCGGGGAGACCTTCTTCGCGTCGCTCGCCCTCGCCCTCGGCCTGGCCGATGTGGTCACCGAGGAGGCGGGCGGCAACCGGCTGGACACACTCTTCGTCGACGAGGGCTTCGGCAGCCTGGACGAACAGACCCTCGACGAGGTCCTGGACGTGTTGGACTCGCTGCGCGAACGCGACCGGACGGTGGGCATCGTCAGCCATGTCGCCGACCTCCGGCGGCGCATCCCCGCCCAGCTCCAGGTCGTCAAGGAGCGCTCCGGGTCGACCCTGCGGCACCGGACGGCGGGGACTGCGGCTGCTGAAAAGCGGATGCGCGCCCCGCTCCCGCCAACGCCCGCAGCAGCGGCCGCGGATCGGCGCCCCGCGGCAGGTCGCTGACCTGGCCGTCGCCGACCTCCACCACCCGCCAGGCCCCGTCCGCCCGGAGGGCGAGGTCGGTGGTGACGAACCGGCAGCCCAGCGCCCGGACATGCCGGGCCACTTCCCCGAGCGGAGGCTCGGGGAGACGGTCCGGGCTGTCGGGGTGGGCGGTGATCAGGGCCGGGGCCCCGTCCACCCACCACACGCGGGCCTCGCCCGCGTCCGAGAATCGCTCAAAGGTGCGGATCACCACACCACCGGCCAGGAAGTCCTCCTGGAGTTCCACCAGGCGGCCGACCACGGCCGCCAGCCGGTCCGTGTCGGCGAGCTCGGGCACGTAACACGCCTCGTGCCACTCGTGCTTGCGGGACTTGACGAAGTCCTTCACGATCCCCGGGCCGCCGCCCAGCGGTGCCGCGGCGGCGGCCAGCTCCGCCCCGGCCGGCGCGATACCCGGCGCGGCCGGGAGCCAGACGCTGCGCGGGGTGAGCGGCGCGAACGCGGCGTACCAGCCGGGCAGTTCATGAGCGCGGCGGTAGTCGTGCGCCGAGGCCAGCAGCGGTACGCCGCGGGCGGCGAGCGCCTCGGCCAGGGCGGCGTACCGGGGCGAGGGCACCATCCAGCCCCGGTACCATGCCGCCCCCGCGTCGCGCGGCACACCGGTGACCGCGCCCGCCGGATCCCCGGCGAGCAGCGCGTCATGGTCGAGCAGCACGACCCGCAGCCCCAGCTCGCGGGCGGCCCGCGCCTCCCCGGCGAAGTGCGGGTCGGTGCGGCGGGGGTGCAGCGGGTCGCGGCAGAAGAGGATCAACGGTTCCATGCCGGAGGACCCTACGCGGGCGTCACAGCACCGACAGCTCCGCCACCAGATCGTCGAGGCCCAGCGAACCCTGCGAAAGCGCCGCCATGTGCCATGCCTTGGGGTCGAAGGCAGCGCCGTGCGCGGTGCGGGCCGCCTCCCGCCCGGTCAGCCAGGCACGCTCGCCGAGCTTGTATCCGATCGCCTGCCCCGGCATGCCCAGGTAGCGGACCAGCTCGCTCTCCACGAAATCCGCCGGGCGGCTGCTGTGCCGGCCGAAGAACTCCTGCGCCAGCTCCGGGGTCCAGCGCTCACCGGGGTGGAAGGGGGAATCCGCGGGGATCTCCAGCTCCAGATGCATGCCGATATCGATGATCACGCGCACCGAACGCATCATCTGCGCATCCAGATAGCCCAGCCGGCGCTCGGGGTCGGTCAGGAAGCCCAGCTCGTCCATCAGCCGCTCCGCATACAGCGCCCAGCCCTCGGCATTCGCGCTGACCATGCCCACCGTGGCCTGGTAGCGGGAGAGCCGGTCCGCCACATGGGCCCACTGCGCGAGCTGGAGGTGATGGCCGGGCACGCCCTCGTGGTACCAGGTCGACACCAGGTCGTACACCGCGAAGCGGGTCTGGCCCATGGTCGGCAGCCAGGTGCGCCCGGGACGGGAGAAGTCCTCGGACGGCGCACTGTAGTAGGGTGCGGCCGCGCTGCCGGGCGGGGCGATCCGGGACTCCACGCGCTTGACCCGCTCGGCCAGCTCGAAGTGGGTGCCGTCCAGCTTCTCGATGGCCTCGTCCATCAGCTGCTGCAGCCAGACCCGGACCTCCTCGACGCCCTCGATGTGGGTGCCGTGCTCGTCGAGGTGCGCCAGTGCCTCCCAGGGAGTGCGGGCCCCCGGCAGGATCTTCTCGGCCTCCGTGCGCATCTCGCCCAGGATGCGGTGGAATTCGGACCAGCCGTAGGCGTAGGCCTCCGTCAGATCCAGATCCGTGCCGTTCCAGTAGCGCGCCCAGCGGGCGTACCGCTCGGACCCGACCACCTCCGGGGCGCCCGCGACCGCCGGGGTGTAGACGTCGCGCAGCCAGTCGCGCACCACGACCAGCGCCCCGGTGGCGGCGGCGGCGGCCTCGTCCAGCTCGCCGCGCAGCTCCTTGGGTCCCTCGGCGGTGAAGTCGGCGAACCAGCCGCCGTCGGTGCCGATCCACTCGCCCAACTGTCCGATGACGGTATCCACTTGACGGGGGCCGCCGAGCAGCCCCCGCTCCACGCCCAGGGCCAGGGAGGCCCGCCAGCCCTCCAGAGACGCCGGGACCGCGCGCAGCCGCTCGGCGATCGCCGCCCAGTCCTCGGTGGTCCCGGTCGGCGTCAGGGTGAAGACCTCCCGCACCGAGTGCAGCGGCGAGTGCAGATTGCTGATCGCGCGCAGTGGCTCCCCCGCCTCGTGCACCGCCAGCTCCGCGGTCAGCCGCTCGCGCAACAGCCGTGCGCAGCGCCGCTCGATGCCGCTGTCCGCGCCCGGCCGCTCCTCGGCCTCGGCCAGCCGCTCCAGGGTGGTGCGCGCCAGCCCGGCCAGCGCCTCCTGGCCCGCGGGCGAGAAGTCCGGCAGCCGGGAGGAGCTCGCCGGCGCCCCCAGGTAGGTTCCGGTGATGGGGTCGAGTTCGATGAGCGCGTCGACATAGGCGTCGGCGACCTGACGGGGCAGTGGTGCACTGGTGGTGTTCGGCATGTGCCCATCCTCGTATGAGACGGGCCGCCGCGTCATCGGGGTTTGTCCCTTAACTGCCCCGGACGCCCGACCCGGAGGCCGCCCGGACCGGCGCCAGCCGCGCCGTGATCACCAGCGTCCCCTCCTCGACCTGGTAGTCGAGTGGCAGGTCCAGCGCGCGCATTGCCGCGACCATGCCGGTGTTGGAGGCCCCGGTGACGGCGTAGACGCTGGCACAGCCCGCCTCGCCAGCCAGCGCCACCAGCCGCGTCAGCAGCTCCCGGCCGACCCCGCGTCGCTGCCAGGCGTCCTCGACGAGCAGCGCGACCTCGGTCTCCTCGCCGTCCCACAGCAGATGGCCGAGGCCCACCAGACGGCCGGAGGGCGTGTGGGCGGCCAGGGTGCGGCCGAAGCGCGGGCTGAGCAGATGCCCGAGATAGCGGTCGGCGGCCCGGACGTCCCTGACCGGGCCGTGATAGCGCAGCGCGAGCGTGGCCGGGGTGCACCGCTCGTGCATCTCGCGGGCCGCCGGCAGATCGCCGCTGTCGGCCCGGCGGACGGTGAGTTCATGGCCCTCGGGCAGCGTCAGCACATCGCTGCGCCGGGGCATCCGGGGGCCCAGCCGGGCGTCCAGCTCCACCAGCGCCCGGGCGCGGGCGAACTCGGCCGGGGTGAACGGCAGATGGGGGCGCTCGACGGTGATCGAGCCGCCGGACGGGTCGGGCAGCCGCATCACGGTCTCCTCCCAGCCCTCCTCCGGTGGCACGGCCCCGGTGGCCCGGCCGTCGTCCGGGGCCCGCTCCGGCGTCGAGCGGATGGTGCAGCGGCCCAGCAACTGCCGTAGGGCGAGCGGCAGTTCGGCGGTGTCCAGGGCGGTGCGGGTGGCGAGGTTCAGCATCCGGGTGGGGGCGTCCACCAGGTCGTGGGCGTCCGCCCGCTCCAGCCAGCTCCCGCTGCCGCCCCCGCCGGCGGCGGCCCGGGTCAGCTCGGCCGGGGTCAGCCCGGCCGGGGCGCGCAGCAGCAGCTCGTCCACGGTGCCCTCGGCCAGCGGGTGGGTCTGCAGGGCGAGGATGTCGACGCGGTGCTCCGCCAGGGCCAGACACAGGGCGGCCAGGCTGCCCGGCTCGTCCCGTACGGTCGTCCGCATCCGCCACAGCGCCGTGCCGAGCGCCTCGCCCGAAGGCTTGGCAGACTCGGCAGACTTGGCGGGCTCGGCGGGGGAGTCGGCCGGCCGGCCCGGGCGCCGCGCCCACCAGGTGTGGAACCCGACCGTGGCCAGCAGCGCCGCGGCCGAGCCGACGAGCAGCACCGGGCCGTGCGGACCGTGGGCGACCGTGTCGGCCACACAGTCGGCGGCGGCCACGGCGGTGAACAGGGCGGCCACTTCGGTCAGATCCCGCCGCCAGCGGTGCGGGCGGCGGGAGCTCTTCGCCGGGGTCTCGTCGGTCATGACGTCCACCCTGACGAAGGGGTGTTGCGCGATCACGAACGTTCTGTGTCCGATGGGTAAAGGAGGCTTCCCCGCTGGTCAGCGCTGTTCGCCCGGCGTATGGACGGTCTGTCCGAGAGCGCGGAGAGCGTCCTCCACGCCCCGGTGGAAGGTCGGGTAGGCGTAGATCATATGCCGCAGGGTGTCGACCGGCACCTCGGCCTGTACCGCCACCGCCAGCCCATAGAGCACCTCACCACCCGTCGGACCCACCGTGGTGGCCCCGACGAGCACCCCGCGCTCCGCGTCCGCGACCAGCTTGACCAGGCCCTCGTTGCCCGCCTTGTGGATCCAGCCGCGGGTGGTGGACGGCACCCGGGAGAGGCCGGTGCGCACCGTCAACCCCCGCTCCCCGGCCTGGCGTTCGGTCAGGCCCACCGCGCCGATCTCCGGGTCGGTGAAGGTCACCCGGGGCAGGGCCCGGTAGTCGGCGTCCGGTCCGGGCTCGCCGAGCACGGCCCGGATCACGATCTCCGCCTCATACATGGCGACATGGGTGAACGCCCCGTGTCCGGTCACATCCCCCACGCCCCACAGGGCCGGGGCGGCCAGCAGTTGGCCGTCCGTCCGCAGTGCCCTGGCCTGTGGGTCGAGGCCCACGGTGTCCAGGCCCAGCCCGGTGAGGTCGGCCCGGCGGCCGGTGGCGACCAGGAGTTGATCACCCGTCAGCTCCTCGCCGTCCGCCAGCGTCAGCGTGAACGCGGCGCCATCGTGCCCGACCCGGGCCGCCCGGGCCCCCGTTCGCAGGGTCAGGCCCTCCCCGGTCAGCACCTCGGCCAGCAGCTCACCGGCCTCCGGCTCCTCGACCGGGACCAGCCCGTCCAGCGCCTCCACGATGGTGACGGCGGTGCCGAACCGGGCGTATACCTGGGCGAGTTCCACGCCGATCGAGCCACCGCCGAGCACCAGCAGCGAGCGGGGCGGCTCCTTGGCGGCGATGGCGTCCCGGTTCGTCCAGTACGGCACTTCGGTGAGGCCGGGCACCGGGGGGACCTGCGGCCGGGCGCCGGTCGCGATCACGATGCCGCACCGGACCTCGAAGACCTCGTCCCCGACCGCCACCCGGCCCGGCCCGGCGAGCCGGCCCCGTCCGCGCACCAGCCGGCCGCCCTTGCCGGTGAAGCGGTCGGCGGCGACCCGGTCGTTCCAGTCGTCGGTGGCCTCGTCCCGGATCCGGGCGGCGAGCGGCGCCCAGTCCGGGGTGACCTGTGCCGTGCCCGCCATGCCGGGCACCCGCCGGGCCTCCGCCAGCAGATTCCCGGCCCGGATCATCATTTTGCTCGGGATGCACCCCCAGTACGGGCACTCGCCGCCGACCAGCTCGGCCTCCACGCCCACCACGCTCAGTCCGGCCTCCGCCAGCCGCCCCGCCACGTGCTCGCCGCCCGGGCCCATGCCGATGACGACGACATCCACCTGCTCGGTCATGACACCGCACCTCCGTCGAGGTTGCCTCCGGGTGCCCACTCTGCCAGGATGCGCCGCCCGGCGGGTGTCGGCTACCGGACCGGGAAGACGAAGACGCCCTGGTCGATCGCGATGGCGGCATGGCCGTCGGTGCTGAAGACCGGGATGTGCTCCTTGTCGACGTCCTTGTCCAGCACCTTCTTGGTCCTGAGGTCGACCGCGATGGGGCTGGAGTAGTTTGAGGCGTTCCGGTCGGTGTAGCCGTAGAGCACGCCGTTTCCGGCGGTCAGCGGCAGGAAGGGCTTCTCGTCCTTGTCCTGTGCCCACAGCCGCTTGCCGCTGTTGACGTCCCAGACCGTGGTCGACTGCTGGTAGGACTGTTTTCCGGCGGTGGCGATGAGCCCCGAGGACGGGTCATAGGTCACATAGAAGAAGGGGTCGCTGTCGGCGTTCTCGTCCCGCGCAAAGTTCGAGGCGTCGGACTGGACGACCGGTCCGGTGGTGAGCAGGCGCCCGGTCCTGAGGTCGTTCACCGACATGATCCAGGGCTCCTCGTAGTCGTGCTCGCCCCCCTTGGTCTGCCAGGCGAGGACGATCTTGTCGCCGATCACGGTGAGCGGCAGGACATTGGTGGCATGGGACTTCTCCTCCGGCAGGGCCTGGCCCGGCCTGCCCGCCTCGGAGGAGGTCCAGGCCTTCTTCCCGGTGCTCAGCTCGCTGACGACCAGCCGCTTGGGGTGGTTGAAGAGGCCGCGCTCCACCTCCTCGAAGGAGAAGCCGTACCCGCCCGCGAACGTACGGCGGGCACCCAGGGTCTCCTCGACCGGACCCCGCAGGTTCGCGAACGGGCCGGACCCGTCGACCTGTTGCTCCGGACCGCCCTCGGCCGGGGCGACCGAGCGCTCCGTGCCGCCGCGGACCCAGCCGTCCGAGAGCCAGTGGGACTCGTCGCGCGGCACCCTGCCCAGCTTCCTGCCCCGGGCGTCGTACACCTCGGACACGGTGGTGCTCTTGTCGGAGGTCATCCCGTCCGAGGCGGTTCTGGTGGTGACGTTCACCCGCAGCGCGGGCCTGCCGTGCCAGGTGTCCGCGGACACCGAGGCGTCGTCGGCCCGGACCGTCTGCCGCACCGTCCCGGTCCCGGCGTCCCGGAACTCGATCACCTTGGGCCCCTCGCGCAGCGCCGTGGGCGTCTCGGCGTCCTTGCCCCCGGACGGCGGCTCGGTCGCCCGGGGCCCGCCGGTGACCACGGCGAAGGCGTCGCCCACCGCGATCACAGAGGCGCCGCCGGGGCGTCCGGGCAGGGTCCAGGCCGGGGTCCGGGGCAACCCCGGCAGCTGCTTCCCGTCGTACATCATGGCCCTGGGCCGGTTGGCCCCCGCGGCCTTGGCGGGGGCGGCCGCCTTGTCGGACTCGCCCCCACAGGCGGTCAGGCCGGTGACCAGGGTCATGACCGTGACGGCCGGAACGAGAATGGTGCGTGCGGTGGAAGCCACTGCGGAAGTCCCCCAAGATCGAACGTGCAGACCCAGGGATTATGACTCAAGGGCATTACCGCCCTGCCCGGTGGCCGCCCGTCGCAGCAGGTCCACGGCCCGCCCGAGCTCGGCGGGCGCCAGCCGGGCGTAGCCGAGCACCAGGCGCACACAACCGTCGTCGGGCACCGGTGCGCCGAAGCCGGACAGGGGGCGCAGCGCGATCCCGTGCCCGGCCGCGCGGGCCAGGAAGTCCGGCTCCGGCCCGTAGGCGCGCGGCAGGCACACCACGGCGTGCAGGCCGGCCGCGATGCCCGTGACCTCGGCGCCGGGGAAGTGCCGGGCCAGTTCGGCCAGCAAGGTGTCACGTCGCTCGCGGTAGGCGCGCTGGCAGCGGCGCAGCTGGCGGTCGTGGTCGCCGCGCCTGATGAACTCGGCCAGCAGGGCCTGGTCGAGCACCGGATTGCCCAGGTCCATGGTGCGCTTGCGGGTCGCCACCTCGTCGGCGAACGCCTCGGGCACCACCAGCCAGCCCAGCCGCAGGCCGGGCGCGAGTGACTTGCTGACCGAACCCGTATAGGCGACCCGGTCGGGGTCGAGGCCCTGCAGGGCGCCGATGGGCAGCCGGTCGTAGCGGAAGTCGCCGTCGTAGTCGTCCTCGACGAGCAGGCCGCCGGTGTCGTGGGCCCAGCCGAGGAGTTCCGAGCGGCGACGCGCGGAATAGGCGATTCCGGTGGGGAACTGATGGGCCGGGGTGAGGACGGCCGCTCCCGCTCCGGAGGCCGCCAGGGCGGCCGGGTCGATTCCCTCCGCGTCCATCGGCACCCGCACCACCGCGCTGCCCGCCGCCGCGAACAGCTGCTCGTGCTCCGCGCTGCTCGGATTCTCCACCGCCACCACCGGCCGTCCCCGCCCGGCCAGGGCGAAGCCGATCAGCGTCATGGCCTGGGACACGCCCGAACACACCACGATCCGCTCCGGATCGGCGACCACCCCGCGCCGCCGGGCGAGCAACCCGGCCAGCTCGGTGCGCAGTTCGGGCAGGCCGCGCGGGTCGGGATAGCCGAGCGCCTGGTCCGGGAGGCGGGCCAGCACCCGGCGGTGGGCCGCGGACCAGGCGGCGCGCGGGAACAGCGCGAGGTCGGGGGTGCCGGGACGGAAGTCGACGGCCGGCCGGCCGGCGGCCGGGGGCTCCGCGCGGCCGGCCGGGGCGGCGGCCTGTACGGCACCCCCGACCCAGGTCCCCGAACCCCGGCCGCTCCTGAGGTACCCCTCGGCGGCGAGCTGTTCATAGGCGCCGGTGACCAGCCCCCGTGACACCCCCAGATCACGGGCGAGTTCACGGCTGGACGGCAGCCGGGTGCCCGGCGCGAGCCGCCCGGACCGCACCGCCTCCCGCAGCGCGGAGCGCAGCATCCGGCCGCGCCGGCGCACCGGGGTCGCGGTGACGGGCAGCAGCAACTCCCAGGCGGCGGCCCAGGCTTCGGCCTCCGGCGGCTCGGCCGGTGGCGGTGAAGTGGTCCTCGTAACGGCCATGGAATTGGACCTTACCGGGGACCGCCCGGCTTCCTAGTGTCGGGTCCATGAACCGTGCCCCCCTCCCCGTCTCCGGGACGCTCCAGGCCGCCGTCGCCTGCACGCTCGTCGGCGGGTCCTTCACCGTCAACTCCCTGCTCCCCGACTACCCGTACGCGGGCGGGCAGGCGCTGCGCTACGGCCTGGCGGGGCTGCTGCTGCTCCCGTTGGCGGCGCGGTCCGGACTGGCCCCGCTGCGCGGGCTGACCCGGCGTCAGTGGGGGCGGGTGGCGGTGCTCGCGGCGCTGGGCATGGTCGGGTTCAACTTCGCGGTGCTGTCGGCCGAGCGGACCGCGGAGCCCGCCGTGCCCGGGGTGCTGGTCGGGTGCGCGCCGGTGGCGGTGGCCGTGCTGCTGCCCGTGGCCCGGGGGCGGCGGCCCGGGGTGCCGGTGATCCTGGGGGCGCTGCTGGTCGCCGCGGGCGCGAGCGTGGTCCAGGGATGGGGGCGGACGGACGCCGTCGGGCTGCTGTGGTCGGTCGGCGCGCTCGGCGGCGAGGTCGGCTTCGCCGTGCTGGCCGGGCCGGTGCTGCGGCCCCTGGGGCCGGGCCTGCTGACCGTCGCCACCTGCGGCGTCGCGGCGGTCGAGGCGCTGGTGCTGGGCTGGGCGACGGACGGCGGCGGTGCGCTGCGGGTGCCGACGGCGCTGGAGGCCGGCGCCCTCGGCTGGCAGGCGGTGGTGAGCACCGCCGTCGGATTCCTCCTGTGGTACCGGGGGATGGCACGGATCGGGGCGGAGCGGGTGACGCTCTGCTCCGGCATGATCCCCGTCGCGGCCGCGGCGACCGCCCCGCTCGCCGGGGCGGGCGACTTCGGCGGCGCCCAGGCCGCGGGGGCCCTGCTGGTCGGCTCGGGGGTGGCGCTGGGGTCAGGCGTGCTCGGTGCGTTCGGTGTGTTCGGCGGCCGCCGGGCGGGCGGTGTCGAGGATGACGCGGGCGACCAGCGCCGGGTCGTCGCTCATCGGGACGTGCCCGCAACCGGGCAGCCGGACCAGCCGGGCGCCGGGGATCACCCGCTTGGCACGGATCCCCTGCCGGCGCAGCAGCACCCGGTCCTTGGTGCCCCAGCCGATGGTGACGGGCACCTCGGCCACATCGTGGGTGAACAGCAGGGAACGTCCGGCGTCGAGGGTGGCCTCGAACCCGGTCGCCTCGCGCAGCGCCCGGGACTCGGCGGTCACGGCGTCGGGTGACCGCCGGCCGGGCCGGGCGTAGACGGCGCCGGTCATCACCGCGCGGCCGGCGGAGGTACGGGCCAGCCGGGTGGCGGCCTCCGGGGGCATCAGCAGGGCGCCCCGGCGCAGGCCGCGGAGCACCGCGAAGGCGTAGCGGCGCTCGGCCTCGGTCCAGAACCCGGCCGGGGAGAGCGCGGTGACGGACCGGACGAGCTTGGCCTGTCCGAGGTCCAGGGCCAGCAGCCCGCCGAGTGAGTTGCCCGCGACATGCGGGCGGTCCACACCGAGCGCCTCGAAGAGCGAGCGCAGCGCGGACTGCACTCCCGCGAGGTCATAGGCGACGCCGTCGGGGAGCGCGGGGGAGAGGCCGAAACCGGGCAAGTCGACGGCGATGACGTCGTGTTCGGCCGCGAGTATCCCGATGACCGGGTCCCAGACCTGGAGGTGGTGGCCGATGCCGTGCAGCAGGACCAATGGTTCGCCGCCACCGAGCCGCTCGTAGACCGCCTCGGTCGTCCGGGGTCCGAAGCGGGTGTCGACGGTGAAGGTGATCTTCTCGGCCATGGGGGAACTCCCGATAGTCCGCGGCTGGCTTGAGCTTGCCTAGACAGAATGTCAGCAACGGTTACCGATGGGTAGACCTCTCTATGGGCGGGCGCAGTCGGGCCGGAGGCTTCCTGATTGCATTGGTCTTGACCAAGTTCGCACACCGTCCTATGGTCACAGGCATACTGCAACAACCTTTAATAAAGAAGCGCGTGAAAAGCCTTTGCGGAGGATCAGGGTGGGGACCACGCAGTCGGAAGCGGTGGCGGAACCGAAGTACTGGCACCTGAAGACCGTGCTCAGCGACGCGCTCGACGGCGAGTTCACGGTCGGCGAGATCCTGCCCAACGAGCGTGAGCTCGCGGCCCGGTTCGGCGTCGCCCGGGCCACCCTCCGGCAGGCCCTCGAACAGCTCGAGCTGGAAGGCCGGCTGCAGCGCCGCCGTGGCGTCGGCACCACCGTGGCCCCGCCCCGCATGGGCGTGGCCGTCGGCGACGCCGAACACGCCTGGCCCGGCACGGCGGCGGATGCCTGGCAGCCCGTCGACAGCACCGAGGCGATCCCGCCCGCCCCGGCCGCCCGGCTCCTCGGCCTGGAGCAGGGCGAGGCCGTGCACATCGTGCGCCGCAGCCGCAAGACCCACGGCCAGCCGGTGGCCGCCGAGTTGCTGTATGTACCGGCGGACAGCGTGCCCGCGCTCGCCACCCTCGGCGCGCTCCCCGGAGCGGCGCGCGCCCGCGCCGTGCTGCGAGAGCTGCAGCGCCTTCAACTGGAGGGCCAGGACCGGGCGGTGGAGCTCGGCTCGGCCCGGGCCGATGACGCCAAGCAGCTCGACCGGCTGCCCGGCGCGCCCATACTGCTCGTCACCACCCGGTACTTCGCGGGCGGCCGCACCGCGGCCGTCGCCCTGGCCACCTACCGGGCCGACACCTGCCGCCTCACCTTCGGCGGCGGGGGCACCTCCGCTGCGCTCGAGGCGACGGGGGAGGGCGGCGCGGCCGTCCGGCTGCTGGCCGGCTGACCCCGGCCCCCGGTCAGCGGCGCGCCGTCACCGTGCTCTCGACCGCGAAGAGTTCCTCGTCCACATGGTCGAGAGCCAGCCGCAGCGCGCCCGTTGCCACCGCGGAATCACCCAGCAGCGACTGCGCCACCCGCGGCGGCCGCAGACAGTAGCGGGCCAGCTCGGCGCGCAGCGGATCCAGCAGACCGTGCAGCCCCGCCGCCCAGCCGCCCACCACCACCAGCTCCGGATCGAGCGCCAGCACCAGTGCCGCCACATCGTGCACCAGCCGCCGCAGATACCGGTCCACGGCGGCCCGGGCCCGTTCATCGCCCGCCCCGGCCAGCGTGAACACCCGCGCCACCTGCGCCTCGTCCAGCGGGTGGAGCGGCTCTCCGGTGGTCGACAGCACCTCCTCCGGCGTAGCCTCGCGGCCCAGCAGATGCAGGGCGCCGATCTCCCCGGCCGCCCCGCCGTACCCCCGGTGCAGCCGCCCGCCGATCAGGGATCCGGCCCCCGGGCTCAACCCCGTCAGGACGAACACCACATCGTCGGAGTCGACGGCCGCGCCCTTCCAATGCTCGGCCACGGCGGCCGCGTTGGCGTCGTTCTCCACCAGCACCGGACACCGGAACGAACGCCGCAGCCGCTCACCCAGCGGCAGCCCCGTCCAGCCGGGCAGCGCCGTACCGAGCCGTACCGTCCCGCCCGCCTCCACGATGCCGGGGGTGGCCACGCCCACCGCCCGCAGCGATCCCCGCGCCACCTGAGCGCGCCGCAGCAGATCGGCGACGGCGGTCCGCACCCGCTCCAGCCGCTCGTCCGCCGATGCCGTCTCGGCGACCGTCACCGACTCCGCGCCCGTCACCCGCCCGCTCAGATCGGCCAGCAGTACGGCGATCCGGTGCGGCCCGATCTCGATGCCCAGCAGCTGCCCGGCCTCCACCCGGAACCGGAACCGCCGCGCCGGGCGGCCCTGGCGGCGGGCGCCGCCCTCCTCGGCGGCCGCCTCGGCGACCAGGCCGGTGGTGAGCAGGCCCTCGACGACGCCCTCCACGGTGGGGCGGGACAGGCCCGTCACCTTGACCAGTTCACTGAGGGTGGGGGAGGCCGAAGACCCCGCGGCGCGCAGTGCATGCAGCACGACGGCCGAATTGATCCGTCGCAGCAGGGACGGGTCCCCTCCGGTGAGCCGCCCCACGTCGCCTCCTCGGTCTTTGCGGGCCCTTTGCCCACCGGATGGTAGCCGCTCACGGGCCGGAGGGCGCGCCCGGCCGAACGCCGACTCCCGCGGTCGTCCGGACTCCTCGGCCACGGCCGCCGGCGCCCAAGGGGCGTTCAGGCCACCGGGATTGGGCAGCCCCGGATCAGAGGATCGCCCCCGGCGCATAGCCGGCCGCCTCCGGGTACCGCTTGGCGATCTCCTCGATGCGGGAGACCACGGCGGCCACCTGGCCGGCCGCGGCGCCGGTGAAGGACAGCTTGTCGGCCATCAGCGCGTCCAGGGCGGCGCGGTCCAGCGGAATGCGCTCATCGGCGGCCAGCCGGTCCAGCAGCTCATTGCGCTCGGCGCCCCGCTCGCGCATGGCCAGCGCGGAGGCGACCGCATGCTCCTTGATCACCTCATGGGCCACCTCGCGGCCCACCCCGGCCCGCACCGCACCCATCAGCACCTTGGTGGTGGCCAGGAAGGGAAGGTAGCGGTCCAGCTCACGGGCGATGACGGCGGGGAACGCACCGAACTCGTCGAGCACCGTCAGGAAGGTCTCCAGCAGACCGTCGAGCGCGAAGAAGGCGTCCGGCAGTGCCACCCGGCGGACCACGGAGCAGGAGACATCGCCCTCGTTCCACTGGTCGCCCGCCAGCTCGCCGGTCATCGACGCATAACCGCGCAGGATGACCATCAGGCCGTTGACCCGCTCGCACGAGCGGGTGTTCATCTTGTGCGGCATCGCGGACGAGCCGACCTGGCCGGGCTTGAAACCCTCGGTCACCAGCTCGTGCCCGGCCATCAGCCGGATCGTCCTGGCGAGCGAGGACGGTGCGGCGGCCAGCTGCACCAGCGCGGTGACCACCTCGTAGTCCAGCGAACGCGGGTAGACCTGGCCGACCGAGGTGAAGGCGTGGCCGAAACCGAGGTGCCCGGCGATGCGCCGCTCCAGCTCGGCCAGTTTCACGGCGTCGCCCCCGAGCAGGTCCAGCATGTCCTGGGCGGTGCCCACCGGGCCCTTGATCCCGCGCAGCGGGTAGCGGCCGAGCAGCTCCTCCAGCCGCCCGAAGGCCACCAGCAGTTCATCGGCGGTGGTCGCGAAGCGCTTGCCCAGCGTGGTGGCCTGGGCGGCCACATTGTGCGAGCGGCCCGCCATGACCAGTTCCGCATGACCGGCCGCCAGCTTCCCCAGCCGGGCCAGGACGGCGACCACGCGGTCGCGCATCAGCTCCAGGGAGAGCCGGATCTGCAGCTGCTCGACATTCTCCGTGAGGTCACGGGAGGTCATGCCCTTGTGCACCTGCTCATGCCCGGCGAGCGCATTGAACTCCTCGATGCGCGCCTTCACATCGTGCCGGGTGACCTTCTCGCGCTCCGCGACCGAGGCCAGGTCGACCTGGTCGAGCACCCGCTGGTAGTCGGCGAGCGCGGTGTCCGGCACCTCGATCCCCAGATCCTTCTGGGCACGGAGCACGGCGAGCCACAGCCGCCGCTCCAGCGTCACCTTGTACTCGGGGGACCACAGGACGGCGAGTTCGGCGGAGGCATAGCGGCCGGCCAGGACGTTGGGGATGCGGGGCTTTGCAGTCACGTGGCGAAAGTCTACTGGCCGGGGGGCCGGGGGTGGTTCCCCGGGATGACCTGTGCCGACCCACCGGACACCCCCTAGGAGACCGGCCGCCACCCGGAGACCGGGCCGATCGCGCCCGCCGGGCCGGTGCCGTCGGGGGTGACCCAGAACGCCCGCCCCAGCCCGGCGTCGAAGTGCGCACCCCACCGTCCGTCCCCCGAGGACCTGCCGGTGAGCCGCCGACCGATCCACGGCATCAGGTGTTCCCGGGCGAAACGCAGGTCGGCGCCGCGCCGCGTGGCCCAGCCGGGCCGTGCGGACGGCGGCAGGGGCGCGCGCCAGTCCGATTCCGGTGGGAGCCCGAGGGCCTGCCAGACGGCCTCCGCCACCCGCCGGTGCCCCTCGGCGTTCAGGTGGAGACGGTCCTCGGCCCACAGCCGCGGATCACCCAGCACCCCGGCGCCGAAGAGGTCGACGACCACCGCGCCGTGCCGCCCGGCAAGCTCGTCGACAAAGCCGAACAGCCGCTCCATCCGGGGCCGGAACCGCTCCAGCACCGGCCCCTGCCGCCCCGGACTGCGCATCAGCACCAACTGTCGGCAGCCGGGCGCCAGCCGCTCCACCGCCTCCGCCAGCCGCGCGCACACCGCGTCCACGTCGCACTTGGGGCGCAGCACATCATTGAGCCCGCCGACCAGTGTCACCAGGTCGGCGCCCAGCGCGGCGGCGGGCGCCGACTGCTCCTCCGCGATCTGGCCGATGAGCTTGCCGCGCACCGCGAGGTTGGCGTACCGGAACCCGGGGGCACGGGCCGCCAGCCGCGCGGCGAGCAGGTCGGCCCAGCCGCGGTAGGAGCCGTCCGGCAGCTCGTCGGACATGCCCTCGGTGAAGGAGTCGCCGACCGCGACAAAGCTGGTGTACGTGGCGTTCATCCGCATGACGCGGGGATCCTACGCCCCGGCCGCCCCGGCCCGTTCACGGCCGCCGGTCCACCAGCTCGCGCAGTACGTCCTCCAGCGTCACCAGCCCGGTGAGCCGGTCGTCCTCGCCGATCACGGCGGCCAGATGGGCGCCGGTGCCGCTCATCGCCGTGATCACATCGTCGAGCGGGGTGTCCGCCCGCACCCGGGCGATCGGCCGCATCCGCTGCCGGGGGAACGGCACATCCCGCGGCTTGGCGTCCAGCGCGTCCTTCACATGCAGATAGCCGAGGATGCGGTCCGAGGTGTCGACCACCGGGAACCGGGAGAAACCGGACTCGGCGGCCAGCCGCTCCAACCCCTCGGGAGTCACCCCCAACCGGGCGGAGACGACGTCCTCGAGCGGCATCACCACATCCTCGACCGGGCGCTTGCCCAGTTCCAGGGCGTCCCGGAGCCGCTCGGTGGCTCGTTCGTCCAACAGCCCCGCCTGACTGGAGTCGGCGACCATCCGGGCCAGCTGGTCGTCCGAGAAGACCGCCGCCACCTCGTCCTTGGGCTCCACCCGCAACAGCTTCAGCAGGGCGTTCGCCAGCTGGTTGATGGTGAACACCACCGGGCGCAGCGCTCGTGCCAGCGTCACCAGCGGCGGGCCCAGCAGCAGTGCGGTGCGCACCGGTTCGGCGAGCGCGATGTTCTTGGGCACCATCTCGCCGAACAGCATGTGCAGATAGGTCGCCACCGCCAGCGCGATGACGAACGAGACCACATGGACCAGCCCCTGCGGCATCCCTACCGCGTGGAAGACCGGCTCCAGCACACTGGCCACCGCCGGTTCGGCGACCACACCCAGCACCAGGGTGCACAGGGTGATGCCGAGCTGGGCCGCCGCCAGCAGTGCCGAGATGTGCCGCAGCCCCCACAGCACACTGCGGGCCCGCCGGTCGCCCCGCTCGGCGCGCGGCTCGATCTGGCCGCGGCGCACCGAGATCAGCGCGAACTCGGCGCCCACGAAGAAGGCGTTGACGACCAGGGTCGCCAGGCCGATGAGCAACTGGACGAAGGTCATCGGCCCGCCTCCCCGTCCCGCTCCCCGGCGGCCCGGGACGGCGGCGCCGTCAGCCGTACGCGCGCCGCACGCCGGCCGGAGGCGTCGGTCACCTCGATCCGCCAGCCCGCCACCTCGAGCGTGTCACCCGTGACCGGGATGCGGCCGAGCTCGGTCGCGATCAGCCCGGCCAGGGTCTCGTAGGGCCCCTCCGGCACCCGCAGCCCGATGGTCTCCAGCTGGTCGTCGGTCCGGGCGGCCCCGTCCGCGTCGTAGCGCAGCCGCCCCCGCGCGTCCGCCCCGGCCGGAGCCAGGTCGGGCAGCTCGTCGCGGTCGTGCTCGTCCCGGACCTCGCCGACGACCTCCTCGACGATGTCCTCAAAGGTGACGACACCGGCCGTACCGCCGTACTCGTCGATGACGACGGCCATGCTGCGCTTGGCCGAGAGCCGGTCCAGCAGCCGGTCGACGGTCAGTGAATCCGGCACCAGCAGCGGCTCGCGCAGGAAGGCCGTGACCGGGCGCAGCGGCCGCTGTTCGGCGGGTATGGCCAGGACGTCCTTGATGTGGGCGATGCCCACGACGGTGTCCAGGCCGCCCTGGTAGACGGGGAAGCGGGACAGGCCGGTGGCCCGGGTGGCGTCCGCGACATCCTCGGCCGTGGCCCGCGAGTCGAGCGCGGTGACCTGGACCCGAGGGGTCATCACGTTCTCCGCCGTCAGGTCGGCCAGGTTCAGCGTCCGTACGAACAACTCGGCGGTGTCGGCCTCCAGCGCGCCCTCCTTGGCGGAGTGGCGGGCCAGCGCGATCAGCTCCTGCGGGCCGCGCGCGGTGGCCAGTTCCTCGGCGGGCTCCACGCCCATCCGGCGCAGCGAGCGGTTCGCGGTGTTGTTGAGGTGGCGGATCAGCGGGCGGAAGGCGGCGGAGAACGCGCGCTGCGGCCCGGCGACCCTCTTCGCCACCGGCAGCGGCCGGGAGATCGCCCAGTTCTTGGGCACCAGCTCGCCGACGACCATCAGCACCACCGTGGAGATCACGGTGCCCAGGGCCAGCGCGGTGGCGGACGCCGCCCCGGCGGACAGGCCGAGCGCCGCCACCGGGCCGGTGAGCAGCACGGCGATGGAGGGCTTGGCGAGCATGCCGATGACCAGGCCGGTGACGGTGATGCCGAGCTGCGCGCCGGACAGCTGGAAGGTGAGGCCGCGGACGGCCTTGAGCGCGCTCTGCGCACCCCGGTCACCGCTCTCGGCGGCCCGCTCCAGCTCGCCGCGCTCGACGGTGGTGAGGGAGAACTCGGCGGCGACGAACACGGCACAGGCGACCGTCAGGAGCAGGGCGAGCACCAGGAGGAGCACTTCGGTCATCGGGTCACCTCCGTCCCATGCTGTGTCCCATGCTGGGGCAGGGGACAGTGGAGCGCGCGATGTCGGTGCTGCGGACTACTGGGGGGCTCGCCCATGGGCGGACGCTCACGCCTTTCGCTGGTCGGTGGGGACGGAGACCCTCCATGGTAAAGGAAGCGCAAAGCGGTGCGGGAGTCTACAGCGCCTTGACCCATCGGCTCCACCGCGGCTCGGGTACGTAGCCCGCCGCGCTCCAGGCGTGGTGGGCGGCGTCGTTGTCGTCCAGCACCATCGCGTCGCCCCGCCGCCCGCCGAGCGCGGCGAAGCGCTCCTCGGCGGCCGCCGGCAGCGCCCCGGCGACGGTGGTCCGGATGGACCGCGAGCCGTTAGAGATGACACCGACACCCGTCGAATCCGGCGATGACGGTGCCCGCGAGCTCGTCGGCACGCTCGGCCGGCAGCAGGGCCCCGGGGTCGCGGGTCACCAGCCGCGCGATGCCGTCGGGGTCGTCGCTGATGCTGGTGCCCTCGGCGGCCTCCTTCCAGAAGGCCAGTACGGCATCCAGGTCCGCGGGCCCGGCGGCCCGTATTCGAAGATCACTCATGGTGGTATCCGATCACCGGCCGGGCGTGGGGTCGAGTCGTTTTCCGGATCGTGGTCAGCTGCCCCGCAGTTCCTCGAGCACCGGGGCGAACGCATCGGCGCTGGGCTCCAGAACGGTGAAGTAGCTGAAGCCGAACCGCTCCCGGTGCGCGCGCAGTTGCTCCGCCATCTCCCTGGCCGAGCCCAGCAGCAGGGCCGGGTGCCGCAGCAGCTCGTCCTCGGGGAGGTCCGGTGCGTACGCGGCCAGCTCACGGGCCTTGGCACGCCGGTCGGCGGTGGCCGACACCACCTGCACCAGGTAGTTGAGCTCCGCGAGCGTCTCGCGGTGCGCCGCGAAGTCCCGGTAGCGCGTGACGCGCTCCTCCAGCGCGGTGGGGCTGATGAGACTCAGCACGCCGTCGGCGTCGGCGGTCGCCCCGGTGAAGGCCGCGATGTCCGCATGGCGCGCGGCCAGCCGCAGCACGCGGTCGCCGTTCCCGCCGAGCAGCAGCGGGGGCCGCGGGGTCTGCGCGGTGCCCGGCCGGTGCCCGGGGTCGCCCAGCAGCCGGTCCAGTTCGGTGACGGTGTGTTCCAGGTGGTCCACCCGCTCGCGGGGCGAACCGAAGGGCAGCCCGGCGCTTTGGTGCTCGGCCCGCACATAGCCCGTACCGAGCCCCAACTCGAGCCTGCCGCCGGTGAGCTGGTCGGCGGTGGCCACCTCGCGGGCGAGCAGCGCGGGGTTCCAGAACCCCGCGTTGAGGACGAAGGTGCCCACCCGGGGCCGCTCGGTCGCCTCCGCGGCGGCGACCAGCGAGGAGAACGGGGCCGGTATGCCCAGGTGGTCGGCCACCAGCAGGACGTCATAGCCCTGTGCCTCGGCCCTGCGGCATTTCTCCCGCCACTCGGCGGCCGAGCCGCCCTGGACCATATTGACGGCGAACCGGAACGGGCGTGACGACAACGGCTGTGACGACAACGGCTGTGACGACAAGGAACCTCCTCGGGCCTCGGGCAGGTCGCTGCGGCCCGGCCCGGCAAGGTCACCCGGCGCCGGTCTCGGGCGGTCGCACGGCCGCTCCCAGCACACAGGACGAAGCCGGCAGCGGCACACTGGTGTTCGGCATGCGCAGCCTACGATAGGCGCCAAGTGTGAAGCCCGCCGCCTCGATCGCCCCGAGGACATCGCGCGAGGTGTGACAGCCGCCGAACAACAGTGGCCACACCGTGTGGTCCAGCGCCCGCTGAGCTGCCGCCAACGCCCGCCCCTCCGCGATCCCGTGCTCGAAGAACCGCAGCTCGCCGCCCGGCCGCAGCACCCGCCGCAACTCCGCGAGCGACCGTCGCATATCCCGCACCGAACACAGCACCAGCGATGCCACCGCGGCGTCGAACGCCTCGCTCTTGACGGGCAGCGCCTCCGCCGCCCCCGGCACCACATCCACCGGCACCCCGGCCCGCACCGCGGCTTCCGCCGCCAGCCTGCGCAGCCGCCGCTCCGGCTCGATCGCCACCACCTCCGAGACGGCGGCCGGGTAATGGGCGAAGTTCAGGCCGTTCCCGGCACCGATCTCGATCACCCGGCCGGACAGCCCGGCCAGCAACTCGCGCCGGCGCTCCGCCATCCCGGCCCGCTCGTCCATGACCGGGCTGAGCGTGGCGTAGAACCGTGCGAAGACCGGATGATGCACGGCGTCGTGCGGCGTTCTGGTGTTGCGGAGCGGCATGGCACACCTCTTCCCGGAGGTACGACGGCTACCGCGATTCTTCCCCGGGCACCAGGGGCGGCACCGTCGCCGCGCCGCGATGTGAGGGTGGGCGCCGGGCAGTTGAGCGCCTCGCCCTGGCGTCGAGTTCGCTATAGTCCCTCACTCTTGTGAGTGATTGCGGTAACCGTCCCACGATCAGACGATTTACCACAGATCGCACGCACCCGGCTGCGACCGCATCTGGAGGCCACCATGCCATCCCTGCCCTGGCTCGCCCGCACCAGCAGTGCCATCGGATCACTCGGACTGGCGCTCGTCCTCGCAACCGCCGCCTCGGCGGCCCCGCTGAGCCCGTGCTCGCTTCAGGTCACGCACAGCGACGGCAGTGTCAGCACGCGCCCGGCGGCCACCGGGCAATGCATCAACAACTCGGTCACCACGGACGTCACTCAAATCGCGGTGGGGAACGCCACGAGCCAAGGCAGCTTGACCGCCTTCCAGTTCGGCAACTGCACGGGCAACATCGTCGGGCAGGGCCAGAGCCCCGTCTTCTTCAACCCGCCCGCCACCGTCGGCTCGGTCCGCATCGACTCCTGCCCCTGACACCGGCGACCCACCGGACTCACTCGCCACGCCCGTTAGGACGTGCCACCGTCCGCCGCGAACCGGGCCGCGTCCCAGTGGCCACCGAGCCCCGGGGCGAGCCATTCGCCCGCCCCGGCGCGGAACTCCTCCGGGGACAGCGCACCCGCCCCCTCGGGGATCGCCCCCACCAGCGGGGCGTCCGCCGACTCCGGGAAGTCGGCCAGGTTGCAGCGCATGGCGAGATCCGGCGCGGCCGGCCAACTGCCGATGACCACACCCGCGCAGCGCAGCCCCCGCGCCCGCAGTGCCTCCGCGGTGAGCGCGGTGGCGTTGAGTGTGCCCAGGCCCGCCGTGGCGACGACCAGGACGGGGGCGTCCAGCAGTTGGGCCGCGTCCGCGAGTGTGCCGCCCGCGTCGTCCAGCCGCACCAGCAGCCCGCCCGCTCCCTCGACCAGGACCAGGTCGTGGTCCTTGGCGAGCCGCGCCGCCGCCCGCTCGATCTCCCGGGGCCGCACCGGCGCCCGGCCCGCCCGCCGGGCGGCCGTACCAGGCGCCAACGGCTCGGGAAAACGGGCGAGTTCGACGCCCGTCACCCGGCCCGCCAGTCGCTCCACCTCCGCGATGTCGCCCGGCTCATCGGCCGAGACCCCCGTCTGGGCGGGCTTGAGCACGGCCACCGAACGGCCCCGGGCCAGCGCCACCGCCGCCACCGCCGCGGTGGTCACCGTCTTGCCGATCTCCGTGCCCGTCCCCGAGACGATCAGCACCGACACTGCTACTCCCCTTCCCTCGGCTTCCCCTGGCCCCGTTGAACTCAGCCCTGTTGAGCGGCGGCGCGCACGGCCGCGCAGATCCGCGCCAGATCGGTGTCCCCGGTGACATACGGCGGCATGGTGTAGACGAGGTCGCCGAACGGCCGCAGCCATACCCCCTCGCGCACCGCGGCGCGGGTCGCCGCCGTCATGTCGACCTGGTGATCGAGCTGTACGACCCCGATGGCACCGAGCACCCGTACGTCCCGCACGCCCGGCAGCCCGCGGGCGCCCGACAGGCCCTCCCACAGCCCGGCCTCGATCCGCTTGACCTCCGCCTGCCAGTCCTGGCCCAGCAGCAGATCGACGGATGCGCAGGCGACGGCAGCCGCCAGCGGGTTGCCCATGAACGTCGGCCCGTGGGCGAGCACCGGCACCTCGCCCCGCGAGATGCCCCCGGCGACCCGTGCCGTGCACAGGGTCGCGGCCATTGTCAGATAGCCGCCCGTCAACGCCTTGCCCAGGCACAGCACATCCGGGGTGACCCCGGCGTGGTCCGCCGCGAAGAGCGCTCCGGTACGGCCGAAACCGGTGGCGATCTCGTCGAACACCAGCAGCACATCGTGCTCGTCGCACAGCCTGCGCAGCACCCGCAGATAGCCGGGGGAGTGGAAGCGCATGCCTCCGGCGTTCTGCACCACCGGCTCCACGATCACCGCGGCCACCTCATGGGCGTGACGCTCCATCAACTCCCGTAGGTGGGCCTCATATGCCGCGTCCACCCCGGCGTCGAAGCCGGTGGGCGGGGCATCCGCGAACACCTGCTCGGGCAGCACCCCCGACCACAGGGTATGCATGCCGCCGTCCGGGTCGCAGACCGACATCGGCTGCCAGGTGTCCCCGTGGTAGCCGCCGCGCCAGGTCAGCAGCCGCCGCTTCTCCGGCCGCCCGGTCGAGCACCAGTACTGCAGGCACATCTTCACGGCCACCTCGACCGACACCGAACCGGAGTCGGAGAGGAAGACATGCTCAAGCCCCTCGGGAGTGATCTCCACCAGCTTGGCGGCCAGCCGGACGGCGGGCTCATGGGTGAGCCCGCCGAACATCACATGACTCATCCGCTCCAGCTGTGTCCGCGCGGCCTCGTTCAGCACCGGGTGGTTGTAGCCGTGCAGGGCCGACCACCACGAGGCCATCCCGTCCACCAACTCATGGGATCCATGGGCGGGTTCGGCCAGCCGCAGCCGTACCCCGGACGCGGACTCGACGACCAGCGGCTGCTGCCGCCCGGGCATCGGGCCATAGGGGTGCCAGACATGCTGCCGGTCGAGGGCCAGCAGCTCGGCGGGGGTGAGGGGCTCAGGCATTGGGCGGCAGGTCCGTTCCCGCGCCCCGGCGGCGCACGGCGACCAGGTCCGGCCGGGCCGCACCGGGCGCCTCCTCCACCGCCTCGGGCTCCGCGCCGCCCCCGCACGGCCCGCAACCGCCGCCGCTCGCGCAGCCCGCGGCGTCCGCCCGGTGCGCGGGCAGGGTCGTGCTGCCCATGCCCTCCACCTCGAAGCCCGCATCCTCGATCATCGCCAGGTCGGCCCTGCCCTCCTGGCCCTCGCTGGTCAGATAGTCGCCCAGGAAGATCGAGTTGGCCAGGTGCAGTGCCAGCGGCTGCAGCGAGCGCAGATGGATCTCCCGCCCGCCCGCCAGGCGCACCTCCACATCCGGGTGGACGAACCGCACCATCGCCAGGATCCGCAGCGCACGCTGCGGAGTGAGGTTCCACTCCGCCGCCAGCGGTGTGCCCTCGAACGGGATGAGGAAGTTGACCGGCACCGAGTCGACGTCCAGCTCGCGCAGCGCGAAGACCACGTCGACCAGGTCCTCGTCGCTCTCGCCCATGCCGGAGATCAACCCGGAACAGGCGGACATGCCCGCCGTCTGCGTCTTGCGCACGGTATCGACCCGGTCGGCGTAGGTGTGCGTGGTGGTGATGTCGGCGTAGGTGGCCTCCGAGGTGTTGAGGTTGTTGCTGTACGCGTAGACGCCCGCCTCGCGCAGCCGCTCCGCCTGGCCCTCGGAGAGCAGCCCCAGGCAGGCGCACACCTCGACGTCCTCGCTCTGCTCCTTGATCGCCTCGATGGTCTTGGACACCCGGTCGATGTCCCGGTCCGTCGGCCCGCGCCCGCTGGCGACCAGACAGACCCGCTTGGCACCGCCGGCCACTCCCGCGGCCGCCGCCTTGGCGGCGTCCTCGGGCTTCAGCCAGGTGTACTTGAGGATCCCGGTCTCGGAGCCGAGCCGCTGTGAGCAGTATGAGCAGTCCTCCGGGCAGAGCCCGGACTTGAGGTTGACCAGATAGTTGAGCTTGACCCGCCGCCCGAACCACCGGCGCCGCACCCGGCCCGCCGCGGCCACCACATCGAGCAGGTCGTCATCGGAGGTCGCCAGCACGGCGAGCGCCTCATCCCGGGTCGGCAGCTCGCGCCGCAACCCCTTGTCCACCAGCGTGTTCAGCAGGTCCATGGCGGTGATCCTCGCCTACACCCCCGCCCCTGGCCAAGGTAGAGATCGCACAACACCGAGCGTTTCAGGTGTGTGGATCACCACACCCTGACCAGCCGTGATGACGGCTAGGTTGGGGAGCCGTTCCCCGTGTTCCCGCACACGGTTTTATACGAATCCCACAGAAGTCATAAGAAGCCGAGGACAATCCATGGCCGGCACCGATGTGTTCGACTGGATCGACGAACAGCATGAGCGCCGACGAGCCGCCGGGCTCGTCCGCACCCTGCGGCCCCGCCCCGCGGACTCGGACCTGACCGACCTGGCGGGCAATGACTACCTGGGCCTCGCCCGCCACCCCGAGGTCACCGGGGCCGCCGCCGCGGCGGCCCGCCGCTGGGGCGCTGGCGCCACCGGCTCCCGCCTGGTCACCGGCAGCACCGAGCTGCACGCCCGGCTGGAGCGGGAGCTCGCCGAGTTCTGCGGCTTCGAGGCGGCCCTGGTCTTCTCCTCCGGATACGCCGCCAACCTCGCCGCGGTGACGGCCCTTTCGGCGGCCCCCGCCGGGGACACCCTGCTGGTCTCGGACGAGGGCAACCACGCCTCGCTGATCGACGGCTGCCGGCTCGCGCGGGCCCGCAGGGCCGTCGTCGCGCATGCCGACCCCGACGCGGTCCGCAAGGAACTGGCCGGACACCGGGGGCACGCACTGGTGATCACCGACTCGGTCTTCTCCGTCGACGGTGACGCGGCTCCGCTGTCCGCCCTCGCCGGGGAATGCCGGACGGGCGGCGCGGCGCTGCTGGTGGACGACGCGCATGGGCTGGGGGTGCTCGGTGACGGCGGCCGGGGAGCGCCGCGGGCGGCCGGGCTGGCGGGGGGGCCGGACGTGGTGGTCACGGCCACCCTCTCGAAGTCGCTCGGCAGCCAGGGCGGCGTGGTGCTCGGCCCCGCGCGGGTGATCAGGCACCTGATCAGTGCCGCCCGCACCTTTGTCTTCGACACCGGCCTGGCACCGGCGGCGGCCGGCGCGGCCCTCGCCGCCCTGGAGTTGCTGCGCCGCGAGCCGTGGCGCCCGGCGCGGACCCGGGCGGTCGCCGCCGGACTCCACCGCCGGGTGACCGAGGCAGGGCTCACCGCGGTACGCCCCGACGCGGCGGTGGTCTCGGTACGGGCCCCCTCGCCCGGGGCGGCGGTGCGGTGGGCGGCCGACTGCCGGGAAGCGGGGCTCGCGGTGGGCTGTTTCCGTCCGCCGTCGGTGCCCGACGGCGTCTCCCGGCTGCGGCTGACCGCCCGCGCCGATCTGTCGGACCGTCAGATCGCGGTGGCGGCCGACGTGATCGTACGGACCGCGCCGGCCGCCTGAGCGCTCAGGGGGTGTCCGTTGCGGCCCGGGCCGAAGTTCTCCTGGTGCACTCCCCTGAGGAACGGGGCCCAGGCGGCGGGGGAGAGCAACAGGGTGGGGCCGGTGGCGTGTTTTGAGTCGCGCACGGCGAGCAGTTCCGGCGCGATCCTGGCCATCTCGACGCAGTTGTTCATTCCGGTGCTGTGGCTGCTGCGGTGCCAGACGGCGCCGCCCGGAGCCGAATGAGAAGGTACGTACCGCGTGACTACGGGCATTGTGCCTCCCTGCGCATGCCTACCTGCCGTCGTTGATCCCGGCAATGAAATCCAGCGAGTTCTCATGGGAAAGGGCGTGCGCCCGGAGCGTGCTGAACGCGGCGCCATACGCCCGGAGGTCTTCTTTCCGCTCCAAGTAGAGGCTACTCGTCAAGTGGTCGAGAACAACCACGTCCAGATCGGCAATGCGCGGAAAGGAGAAGATAACGAACGGGCCGGTGATGCCGATGTGATTGCCCTGAGAGAAAGGGAGAACATAAAGCTGCACATGTGACAGGGAACCCGTTTCCACCAGGTGCCGCAGCTGCCTCGACATCACCTCGGGGCCGCCCACTTCATGCCGCAGGACGGCCTCGTCCAGCACCGCGCACAGCTCCAGCGGCCGGTCTCCGTGCAGCACCGACTGACGGGCCAGCCGCACCCGCACCAGCTCGTCGACCAGCTGTGCGGGCGGGTCGTCCAGGGCCGCGCGGGTCACCGCCCGGGCGTACTCCGGGGTCTGCAACAGGCCGGGGACCACGGTGGTTTCGAGGGTGCGCGAGCGGCACGCCTCCGACTCCAGGCTGATGAAGTCGAGATAGGCGGGCGGCAGCAGATCGCGGTAGGCGTACCACCAGCCGCGCCGCGAGGGGGACTTGGCGTCCTTCGGGTCCGTCCGGTCCGCGCCGCACAGCGCCCCCAGCAGCGCACGCAGCTCAGGGTCCGACACCCGGTAGGCGTCCAGCAGCCGGGCCACGTCCGACGGTTTCGCGCCACTGCTGCCCGTCTCGATCCGGCTCACCTTCGACTGGTGCCAGCCGACCACCTCCGCGGCCTGGCGGCTGGTCATTCCGGTCAGCTCGCGCTGGCGGCGCAGCTCCGCGCCGAGCTTGCGGCGGCGCACCGCGGGTCCGTACCGCATCTGTCACCCCTCCTTTCCGGTGTCCCGCTGTTCCCGCTCGTCGGGTTCCCCATTCAACACGTCAGAGTCAATAGACCATGTCGGCTTCCAAATCCGGTCTCTCGTGGCAGAGTTCACCGCTTTGAGCGACAGATATATGCATATCTCGGTGGATCGCACCCATCCCGGTCGTTATCAGTGGCACTCTGTCGCGAAGAGCCGTAACGGTCTCGGCGGGAAAGGGACAGTGCCATGGCAGATCACCGGGAAGCGACCCTCACCCTGCCCAGCGTCCCCGCCTCGGTCTCCGCGGCCCGGCGCCATGTCATGCGCGTCCTCGCGGAATGGGGACTGCCGGACGGCTGCGAGGCCGCCGACACGGTGCGGCTGATCGTCTCGGAGCTGACCACCAACGCCGTGCAGCACACCCGGGGCCAGTCGCCGACCTTCACCGTCGACGTCCGCCTCGACCGGGACGAGCAGCTGCGCATCGGGGTCACGGACAGTCACCCGCGTTATCCGCGGCGGCTGCCCGCCGCCGTACAGCAGGACAACGGGCGCGGCATGGCCATCGTCCGCTGCCTCACCGCCGAGCGCGGTGGCAGGGTCACCGTGACCCCGACCGCCGAGGGCGGCAAGACCGTGTGGATCCGTCTGCCGTGGACCCTGCCCGTGCGCTGACCGCGCGGAGCGGTGTGCCGGGTGGCGGGCCGGCCGGATGAGGGCCGAGCTGTCCGCCACCCGGCCGGCGCGCTCGTGGCGCGCCCACAGGGATGGGCCGGTGGTGCCGGCCGGTCATCGGGCGGCAGTTGGTGTGGCGCCGCCGGGTGAGGGGGAACTCAGTCGGTCACCCGCCCGTACCAGACGCTGCGGGACCAGATCCGCTCCAGGCGGACGGCCGCGCCGGTCTTGGGCGCATGCCACATCTTGCCGTTCCCGGCGTATATGCCCACGTGGTAGACCGTGCCCCCGGCGTGGAAGAACACCAGATCCCCGCGCTCGCGAGCCGAACGGGGAATGTGCAGGGTGCGGTTGTACTGGGCCTCTGCGGTGCGGGGCAGCTTCTTGCCGGCCCGCTTGAAGGAGTAGAGGGTGAGCCCGGAGCAGTCGAATCGGTAGGGGCCCGTCGCGCCCCACTGATAGGGCGAGCCCTGCTTGGACGCCGCGATCTGGAGCGCCCTGGTGGGGATGGAGACGGCCTCGGCCTTGGACGTGCCACCCGGTGCCAGCACCGTGGCGCTGACGGCGGCGAGGGTCAGGGCCGATGCGGCCTTGGCCTTGGACAGCCTTGCTGGACGTTTGTGCTTGCCCATGCGCGAACCCTTCGTCAGTCGCCTGTGAAGGATGACCTGTCGGGTTCGGGCAGGCGAAGAATGCCCGGCCGCTTGGGCGGCTTCACCCCAAGGGGCGCTCATGGCCGTGATCGCCCCGTCGTGCTCGGGTCCTCCATCCCTGCCGGTGCACTCCCGTCGACCCATAACCCGGGCGGCGGCAGGGTTCGGCGTCCGCCCGGACCGCCCCGCCGTGTGGCGGGGTCTTGTCGTCCCGAGGATCTTGGCGCAGCCGCGGCACCGATTCCGAGCGGAACCAGCGATATGTGAGCCTCGTCACCTGTGGGCAATTCCGGTGGACGCGAGGGCATTTGGGACTTTGAGCTCCGGGCTGCTGAGTCCGCCACCTGGGCGGGATACGGATCACCCGAGCGCGGCGTGCGCGCCTCGCTCAAGGTGATCACTGCGTGGTGTCTACGCTTGCCTCCAACGTCTGAAGGAGACTTGTTGAAAAGCGTTTCCGCTTCTCAACCGGCCGACTGCGGCGGCAACATCACCCGCCCGGCTCGCCGCTCGCCGTCCAGGACGCGCATCGCGCGTGCCAACGTGCTCGCGTACACCTCCCGTTCACCTCGCTCGAACATGACCGTCAACGCCTCCCGCAGCCCGGTGGCCGCGACCACCAGGGCCTGCGCCGCTCGTAGCCCGCTGTACGTGTCATGCGCGCGAGCGGGGTTGATCCGGCCCAGCAGATCCAGTACTTCCAGATAGCGGTCCACCAGTTCGCCCTCCGCCCGGGTCAGCGCGGGCAGTGGCGGCAACGGGGGCGGCAGCATCCCGCTCACCTTCCGGTGGCCGGGGCCGGGTCCTGCCCGCGGCTGGTGATCACCAGATCGGCCAGTCCATAGGCCACCGCCGCAGCGGCGTCGAGGAAGGTGTCGCGCTCGGTGTCCGCCGCGATCCGCTCCCGGTCCTGCCCGGTGTGCCGGGCCAGCAGCTCCGTCTGGCTGTCCCGGACCCGCAGCAACTCCTTGGCCTGCAGGGCCAGATCGGAGGGCTGGCCCTGCACGGGCTCGGCGAGGAAGGGCTGGTGGATCAGGGCCCGCGCATGCGGCAGCATGGCCCGCTTGCCCGGTGTCCCGGCCGCGAGCAGCACGGCGGCCGCCGAGGCGGCCTGGCCCAGACAGACCGTCTCGATGTCGCAGCCGATGAAGCGCATCGTGTCGTAGACGGCGCACATGGCGGAGAAGGAGCCGCCGGGGGAGTTGATGTAGAGCGAGATGTCCTGGTCGGGCCCGGCGTGCTCCAAGTGCATCAGCTGCGCGATCAGATCGGCCGCCGCGGTGTCGTCGATCGGCGTCCCGAGCATGACGATCCGCCCGGACAGCAGCTTTGAGTAGGGGTCCATGGTGCGGGTCCCATAGCTGGTGCGCTCGGTGAATTCCGGCAGGACATGGCGGGCCATGGGCTGGTTCATCGCCGCTCCTCACTGTAGAAAATGTACAGGACGTACATCCCGTTAGAATGGGAGCATGGCCTACGAGATTCCCGTGACGCAAGCCCGAGCCGAGCTGGCCGAGTTGATCAACCGTGTTGTCTATGGCGGCGAGCGGGTGGTCGTCACCCGCCACGGCAAGCCGCTCGTCGCCCTGGTGTCCGCCGCTGACCTGCAGCGACTCGAAGACGGTGGAGCCGGCGCGGAGGAGCAGGTGATCAGCACGGTGTCCGGTGTGCGTCCGCTGTCGTCCGCTCCCGGCGAACGCCGCCGGTTCGGGATCGCCGCCGAGCATCGCGACCCCGGCGGTCCCGCGCAGCACTAGGGGGTGTCTGCCGGCCGGCGGGAGGACCTTGGCCATGACCTGGCAAAGCATCAGTTAACGCAGTGGAAAAGCTTGCGCACTAACGTGCAATCACTGCTTCCCGGCGGAGACTTCCAAGGTCAACACTGTGTTGAACTCGGCTACCGTCCCGCCGGGTCCGATGACAGTGAGGTGGGACCGTGCAACTGACCCCGCACGAACAGGAGCGCCTGCTCGTCCATGTGGCCGCCGATGTCGCCGAGAAGCGCCGGAGCCGCGGGGTGCTCCTCAACCACCCCGAGGCAGTGGCCCTGATCACCGCCCACATCCTGGAGGGCGCCCGCGATGGACGCACCGTCGCCGAACTCATGTCCTCCGGGCGCAAGGTGCTCACCCGCGACCAGGTGATGTCCGGCATCCCGGAGATGATCCGCGACGTCCAGGTCGAGGCCACCTTCCCGGACGGGACCAAGCTCGTCACCGTCCACGAGCCCATCGCCTGACGGGGGAGACACCGGTGATACCCGGAGAGATTCTTTACGCCGACGGGCCCGTGCGGCTCAACCAGGGCCTGCACCGCACCCGGCTGACCGTGCTCAACATCGCCGACCGGCCCGTACAGGTGGGTTCGCACTACCACTTCGCCGAGGCCAACCCCGGCCTGGAGTTCGACCGTACGGCCGCCCACGGCAAGCGCCTGGACATCGCGGCGGGCACCGCCGTGCGCTTTGAACCGGGCATCCCCGCCGAGGTGGACCTCGTTCCCATCGGCGGCAAAAGGATCGTCGAGGGGTTGCGCGGCGAGTGCGGAGGCCCGCTCGATGTCTGAACCCTCCCCCACCGCACAGCTGGGCCGCGCCGGCTATGCCGACCTCTACGGCCCCACCACCGGCGACCGCATCCGCCTCGCCGACACCGACCTCCTGATCGAGGTCGAGGAGGACCGCTCCGGCGGCCCGGGCCACGCGGGCGACGAGGCGGTCTTCGGCGGCGGCAAGGTCATCCGCGAGTCCATGGGCCAGTCCCGGGCCACCCGCGCCGAGGGCACCCCCGACACCGTGATCACCGGCGCGGTCGTCCTCGACCACTGGGGCATCGTCAAGGCCGACATCGGACTGCGCGACGGCCGGATCACCGGCATCGGCAAGGCGGGCAACCCCGACACCATGGACGGGGTCCACCCCGACCTGGTCATCGGCCCCGAGACCGAGATCATCTCCGGCAACGGCCGGATCCTCACCGCCGGGGCCATCGACGCCCATGTGCACTTCATCTGCCCCCAGGCCGCCGACACCGCCCTCGCCTCCGGCGTCACCACCCTCCTCGGCGGCGGCACCGGCCCCGCCGAGGGCAGCAAGGCCACCACCATCACCCCCGGCTCCTGGCACCTTGCCCGGATGTTCGAGGCGATGGAGGCCTATCCCGTCAACATCGGCCTGCTGGGCAAGGGCAACACCGTCTCCCGTGACGCGATGCGCGCCCAACTGCGCGCCGGAGCCGTCGGATTCAAGATCCACGAGGACTGGGGTGCGACCCCCGCCGCCATCGACGCCTGCCTGGCCGTCTGCGAGGAGAGCGGCGCCCAGCTGGCCATCCACACCGATACGCTCAACGAGGCGGGCTTCGTCGGCGACACCCTCGCCGCCGTCGCCGGACGCTCCATCCACGCCTACCACACCGAGGGCGCGGGCGGCGGGCACGCACCCGACATCATCACCGTCGTCTCCCAGGCCAACGTCCTGCCCAGCTCCACCAACCCCACCCGCCCGCACACCGTCAACACCGTCGAGGAGCACCTCGACATGCTGATGGTCTGCCACCACCTCAACCCCACGGTCCCCGAGGACCTCGCCTTCGCCGAATCCCGCATCAGACCCGGCACCATCGCCGCCGAGGACATCCTGCACGACCTCGGCGCCATCTCGATCATCTCCTCCGACTCCCAGGCCATGGGACGCATCGGCGAGATCGTGCTGCGCACCTGGCAGACCGCCCATGTGATGAAGCGGCGGCGCGGCCCGCTGCCCGGCGACGGCTCGGCCGACAACCAGCGGGCCCGCCGCTATGTCGCCAAATACACCATCAACCCGGCCGTGGCCCAGGGCCTCGACCATGAAATCGGCTCCGTCGAAGAGGGCAAACTCGCCGACCTGGTCCTGTGGGAACCGGCGTTCTTCGGCGTCAAACCGCTGCTCGTCATCAAGGGCGGACAGATCGCCTACGCACAGATGGGCGACGCCAACGCCTCCATCCCCACCCCCCAGCCGATCCTGCCCCGCCCCATGTTCGGTGCCCTCGGCCGGGCACCGGCCGCCAACTCCCTCAACTTCACCACCTCATGGGCCCTGGACGACGGCCTCCCCGAACGCCTCGGCCTCGGCAAGCGCTTCGTCCCCATCCTCAGCACCCGCGGCGTCACCAAGGCGGACATGCGCAACAACGACGCCCGCCCGCGGGTGGAGGTCGACCCGGACACCTTCACCGTCACCATCGACGGCGAACCGGTCGAGCCGGACCCGGTGGACGAACTGCCCATGACCCAGCGGTACTTCCTCTTCTGATGTCCCCTCGGCTCGCGGCCCTGCTCGTCCTCGCCGACGGACGCTTCCCCGCCGGAGGACACGCGCACTCCGGCGGCGTGGAGGCGGCGGTCAAGGCCGGGCGGATCCAGGACGCCGCCACCCTCGAGGAGTTCTGCCGAGGCCGTCTGCACACCGCCGGACTGACCGCCGCCGGACTCGCCGCCGCGGCCGCCGCCGGACTCGACCCCCTCGACCTCGACGCGGCCGCGGACGCCCGCACCCCCTCGCCCGCACTGCGCGCGGCCGCCCGGCGCCTCGGCCGGCAGCTGATGCGCGCCGCCCGCGCCGCCTGGCCGTCACCCGCGCTGGACGACCTCGCCGCCGCCCGGCCGCGCGGCGCCCACCAGCCCATCGTCCTCGGGCTCACCGCGCGGTCCGCCGGACTCGGGCCGCTCGACGCCGCGTACGCCTCCGGGTACGAAGCGGTGAGCGGACCCGCGACGGCCGCCGTACGGCTGCTGAGCCTCGACCCATTCGACGCGACCGCCGTACTGGCCCGCCTCGCGCCCGAGCTCGACCACGTCGCCGAGACCGCCGCCGGGGCCGCGACCCGCGCGATGTACGACGGCATCCACGCCCTGCCCGCCGCGTCCGCACCGCTGCTGGACATCACCGCCGAACAGCACGCGGCCTGGCCCGTGCGGCTCTTCGCCTCCTAGGGGGTGTCCGATGGGTCGGCACGAGCCCTGCGGTGTCTGGCACGGCACCTCGCCGCGTTGTCGCATCACCCGAGTACGGCCCAGTACGCGGGTAATGCTCCGCCTTGCGATGCACCGCGCCAGACACCGCAGGGCCCGCACCGACCCATCGGACACCCCCTGGACCCGGACCCGCCCCAGGGGACACCGCCGACCTCGCATCCACCACCTCAACTCCCGGAGGGACCATGCACCTTGAGCACTCCGACGACACCTACCCCCACCGCCACACCTACAGCGCCACCCCACCCCTGCGCCCGGACGGGACCCGCCGCGCCCTGCGCATAGGCCTCGGCGGCCCCGTCGGCTCGGGGAAGACCGCGACCGTCGCCGCCCTGTGCCGGGAGCTCCGTGACGAGTTGTCCATCGCCGTCGTCACCAATGACATCTACACCCGCGAGGACGCCGAATTCCTGCTGCGCAACGCCGTGTTGCCGCCCGAGCGCATCACGGCCGTGGAGACCGGCGCCTGCCCGCACACCGCGATCCGCGACGACATCTCCGCCAACCTGGAAGCCGTCGAGGACCTCGAGGACGCGGTCGGCCCGCTGGACCTCGTCCTCGTCGAGTCCGGCGGCGACAACCTCACCGCCACCTTCTCCAAGGGCCTTGTCGACGCGCAGATCTTCGTCATCGACGTGGCCGGCGGCGAAGACATCCCCCGCAAGGGCGGCCCCGGCATCACCACCGCGGACCTCCTGGTCGTCAACAAGACCGACCTCGCCCCGTATGTCGGCGTCGACCTGGCGGGCATGGCCCGCGACGCCAAGTCCCAACGGGGCGACCTGCCCGTCGCCTTCACCTCGCTGACCACCGAGGGCGGTGCCGCGCCCGTGCGCGAGTGGGTGCGCGAGCGGCTCGCCGCCTGGAACATCCCCACCCCATGACGACCACCGCCGTGCGGGCCCTCGCCCGGATCGTCGCCACCCCCGACGGCCGGGGCGGCACCGCGCTGCCCGTACTCGACGGCGAGGGCCCGTTCGCCGTGCGCCGGCTGCGCCCCGAGGCGGGCGAGGCCCGGGTCTGCCTGGTCGGTGCCATGAGCGCGCCGCTCGGCGGCGACCTCCTCGGCCTCACCGCGCGGATCGAGGACGGCGCCCGGCTGCGCTTCACCACCACGGCCGCCACCCTCGCGCTGCCCGGCCGCACCGGGGCCCCGGCCGCCTATGACACCCGGATCACCGTCGGCGACGGGTCCACCCTGCGCTGGCTCCCCGAACCGCTGATCTCCGCCCGGGGCAGCGATCTGCGGATCACCACCCGGATCGACCTGGCACCCACCGCCCGGCTGGTGCTGCGCGAGGAACAGGTCCTCGGCCGCGCGGGCGAGCGGCCCGGGCGGCTCACCGCCCGGCTGACTGTCCGCCGCGCCGGACAGCCGCTGTACGACCAGGAGTTGAGCTACGGTCCCGGGGCACCCGGCTGGGACGGCGGGGCTGTGCTGGGCGGCCACCGGGCCGTGGGGCAACTCCTGGTCGTCGACCCGGCCTTCGCGGAGCACCCGCCCCGGGCGTACTCACCCGGCCCGACGGTGGCGGTCACGCCGTTGGCCGGCCCGGCCGTCCTGGTGACCGCCGTGGCACCGGATGCGCTGAGCCTGCGAAGGCTCCTTGATCCAGGGAGATTTGAGACGGATGTAGTGGTAAGGGAAGGCTGAGGCGTATGTGACGCGTGCTAATCCTCGCGTCATCGGGCATGTCGTCATCCTTACGAATTAATAAAGAAACACTCGGACAGCCTGTGCACCGGGGCGGCGGAGACGGAAGGATCCTCCCAGCAGCTCCGTGATCATCGCCGCCCTCCCGGGGCGGCGTACCCAGCAGGGGGATTCCTACGTGAGACCTAAAGCGATATTCGGCGCGGCCGGCACCGTGCTGACCGGTGCGCTCGTCGCCGGATTCCTGGCCGCTCCGACGGCCGGCGCGGCCGGCGCGGCCGGTAGGGCCGATCGGGTACCGGGTGGCGCGGCCGAGGCCAAGGGCGTGGCCATCGCCGCAGAGCAGGCGGCGAAGAAGGGCATCAAGTGGCAGGACTGCCCTGCGGCTTGGGGCCTGGAGAAGCCCATCCAGTGCGGCTTTGTCACGGTTCCCATCGACTACGCCAAGCCTCATGGCAAGACCATCAAGATCGCGGTGGACCGGGTGCACTCCACCGGGACCGCGAAGGAGCGCCAGGGCTCCCTCGTCTACAACCCGGGCGGCCCGGGCGGCTCCGGCCTGAAGTTCCCGCGCAAGGTCACGACCAAGAACCCGATCTACACGAAGATCGCGAAGGCGTATGACTTCGTCGGGTTCGACCCGCGCGGCGTGGGCAAGTCCGCCCCGATCTCCTGTGTCGACCCCAAGGAGTTCGTCAAGGCCCCCAAGGCCGACCCGGTGCCCGGCAGCGAGGCCGACAAGCGCGCCCAGCGCAAGCTGGCCAGGCAGTACGCGGACGGCTGCGCCGAGCGCAGCGGCGCGCTGCTGCCGTACCTCACCACGCCGAACACCGCCCGCGACATCGACGTCGTCCGTGCCGCGCTCGGCGAGAAGAAGCTCAACTACCTGGGCGTCTCCTACGGCACCTACCTGGGCGCCGTCTACGGCACCCTCTTCCCGACCCATGTCCGCCGCCTGATCGTGGACAGCGTCGTCAACCCGGCGCCCGGCAACATCTGGTACCAGGCCAACCTGGAGCAGGACGTCGCCTTCGAGTCCCGCTTCAGGGACTGGGAGAACTGGGTCGCCAAGCACGACGCCGTCTTCCACATCGGCAACACCCAGGCCAAGGTTCACCAGCAGTGGCTGAAGCTGCGGGCCACCGCCAAGAAGAAGCCCGTCGGCGGACTCGTCGGCCCGGCCGAGCTGATCAACTACTTCCAGAGCGCCGCCTACTACGACTCCTCGTGGATCCCGGTCGCCGAGACCTGGAAGAAGTACCGCGCCGGTGACCAGAAGGCGCTCGTCGACGCCGCAGGCCCGGACCTGGCCGGTGCCACCACCGCCGAGAACGGCAACGCGGTCTACACCGCCGTCGAGTGCGCCGACGCCAAGTGGCCCACCAGCTGGGCCAAGTGGGACCGGGACAACACCCGCATCCACCGCAGCAACCCGTTTATGACCTGGGCCAACGCCTGGATGAACCTGCCCTGCGCCACCTGGAAGACCAAGCAGCAGACCCCGCTCGACGTCCAGTCCCACAAGGGTCTGCCGCAGACCCTCATCATCCAGTCCACCCGTGACGCCGCCACGCCGTACGCCGGCGCGGTCGAGCTCCACAAGCGCTTCCAGGGCTCCCGCCTGATCACCGAGAAGGGCGCCGGCTCACACGGCGTCACCGGCCTGGTCAACCCCTGCATCAACGACCGGGTCGACAGCTACCTCCTCACCGGCAAGGTCGACCCCAAGGACGTGACCTGCACGCCGCACGCCGTCCCGGAACCGAGGGCCGCCCACTGACCCGCAGATAGCCTGGTCCACGCAGGTCGGCGCCCCGGAGCAAGTAGCTCCGGGGCGCTGGCGCGTTGGCCCCTCGGCACGCTGAAACGCAGTACGGATCGGCGCGGCTCACTTCGCCGGCCCGGACTGCGCATTGGCGTGAACTGGCGAGGCGTGCAGAGTTTCAGCCCTGGAAGTCCACCAGTGGGACGCCTATGTTCAGGTCTTCGCCGAGCTTGGTGATCAAGGCCGGGGCCAGCGCGGGCGCATGGTGGTGAGCCCATTGTCCGGCGAGGGCGAGGAACCCGTTGAGCTGGTCGTGTACGGCTCGGAGAAGGGTTGGCAGCTCGACCAGGGGAATCTCGATGGGGATGTGCGTCGGCGGGTCCGTATCGGGCCACACTTGAACGAGGGTTCCAAGGTGCTCGACGCGTGTGGCGGTGCCGTGCCCGAGCCAGAGCTCTTCGGAGTTCAAGAGATCGAACCAGTCCCGCCAGTTCTCCAGGCCGAAGCAGCATCCGGGGGCGATCGCGATACCCGTCGCGGTGTCCTTCAGGAGAATGCCGCCTGGCGCCGTCACGAGATCGACGCTCAGCAGCTCCTGGATGGATCGGATACCGGCCTCGGTATCCGGGACCGGATGGTCGGAGTCCTCGGGGTGGCAGCCGGCCAAAACCGCCATCGCCGTGCCGACTTCTTCCGGTGACATCCGACCGGAGAGGGGCAGGAGGCGGTCTGTGCGAGGGGCGGCGGCAGGCCACAGGGTGAAGCCCACAGCGTCATGGGTCTCCACGACGGCACCCATGATCAACACAGCTCCATTGTTGCTGTCCGCAGATGCGGGTGCCTCTTATTTTGCCGGTGGGAGCGTGATCAGCCCTCGTCGTACGGACCATGGAACCAGTCCATCAGGTCGATCAGGTACGTTTCTGCACTGCCCCGAGATCGAAGTAGTCCCGCCACGCCGCGATCAGCCCATCACGGATCTCGAAGACCCCCACCACGCGCACGGTGATGACCTCCCCGGAGCGAAGCGTCATGGTGTCGGTGCGCTCATTGAACACGACCCCCACCTCGGCGGCATCCGAGACCGCTTGGTGGTGGACGGTGAAGCACGCGACGCTGAACCGGCCCAAGAAGCCCTCGAAATAGGAGCGAATCCGGTCACGCCCGACAACCGGCTCCAGCGGCATGCTGTGATAGACGCCGTCTTCTGCGAAGAACCCCGCGAGTTCGGCCGCGTCCAGTCTGTCCCAAGCCGCGAAGAACCGTGCGACCACTTCCTCGTACTCTGCACCAGACATAAGCAATCCTCCCTGACCGACGAGTATCCCAGTGGCCCGAGAGGCGCGAGCGGGCGGGCCGTCTTCAGCCTCGGGCATGAGCCCGCTGCACGAGCAGCCCCGCCCGACAAACGCCGAGCACGCCCGGAATGGGCGCGGACCTGTGCCATGACGGCGGGCGCGGGTTCTCCGATCCGGCCGACGATGAACGGGCTCTGCTGGACGCCACGCGCTCGCTGAGCCCCGGGCGCCCCGCCGACCCGTGGTGAAGGGCTTTCCGCAGGTCAGCGCAGCCAACCGGGTGGCCAAACGCGGCCACACGGGCGACCGGCCGGTGCGGCCCCTTGCCGCGCCGAGGGCCCGCGCGGTGCCCTGACGCGGGCACCCACGCGCCCCAGGAGGCACCTCGATGTCCGTACGCAGTACCGTGACCGCGGCGGCGACCGCCACCGCCCTGCTCGCCCTGACCCCGGCCCCGGCCGCCGCCCGAGAGCAGGAGCAGGAACGGCTCTTCCTCACCGTCTCGGGCGCTCGGCACACCTGGATCCGCGGTGTGCAGCTGATCTGCCGTCCTGCCCCCGGCCCGCGCCCCCACCATCCGCACGCCACCGAGGCATGCGCAAGCCTCGCCGGAGTCCAGGGCCGGCCGGACGCGCTGGCCGGCGACCACCACCTGTGCACCCGCGACTACGACCCGGTCACGGCCGCCGCCGACGGAGACTGGCACGGAGCGCCCGTCCACTGGCGGAAGGACTTCCCCAACCCCTGCGAACTCGACGCGGCGACCGGCCCCGTCTTCCGCTTCTAGATGACTGATGCCAAGGGCTTGCTGGCGCGCATGAGATGAAGCGAGGGAGCC